>JBDSPT010000397.1:0-4227 GCA_039930205.1 Opitutus sp.
CAAACTTCGGTACTTTCCTCGGACATTTCGCCACCAATCTCGACCGTGGCGTGATCGGTTTCGACGCAAACCCATTACTCACCAGCCGCACGATTAACACGGCCTTGGATCTGAGCCGGTTCAACTCCACTACGCCGAATTTCTACATCGGGACGTCCACCTCGCTGGTGTTTGGTTCCGGCGCGAGCATTACTCTCCCGGTCAACGCGACCGCGTATCGGTTCGCTGCTTACAACGGCGGCCGTCTGCAAATCGACACCGTGCTGGGTGGAGCCAAAGGATTGATCATCGGCGACCCGCTGGCGCCTCTCACCCAAGTTAGCTCCAGCGGCGTGGTGTCCTCGGTCGTTCTTAACGCGGCGAATACGTTTGGTGGCGGTGCAACGTTGTACGCGGGAAATCTCTACCTCGGCACATCGACCGTGCTGGGTGCCGGGATTGTTTCAGGACCGCTCGGCACCGGTACGTTGACGGTCGCTTCGAATCAGTATTCCGGCCGTCCGGCGCTGCGGGTTTTTTCGGCGCCGGTGACTTTGGACAACCCAATCGTCCTCAACTCTGCGCTCGATGTCTCGAGCGATCTGACGTTCAACGGAGCGATCTCAGGATCCGGGAGCTTGCGCAAACTCGATGCCGGAACAACGACGATCTCCGGGGTCAACTCATCGTGGGTCGGCGGGATCTTCATCAACCAAGGTGGCGTGACGTTCACTCAAGACGCGTCGGCTGGAACCGGGAAGCTGACGCTCGGCGGCACGCTCGCTTCCATCGCAACGTTCCTTTCGGCCACGCCAAACATCGGATCCCTCGCGGGGAATAATGCTCTCGATCAACTGATCCTCGCCGACAACTCGGGCCTGGGCATCTCGCAGGCCGGCAAAACTCAGTTCATGGGCGTCATCTCCGGCACCGCGGCCCGCATGGCGGTGCAGGGGTTGGACGCGAATGTTGCAAATCAGCTCACCCTCGGTGGTGCCAATACGTACACCGGAGGCACCACGATCGGACCGAACGTGGTCCTCATCGCAGCAAACAACAATTCTCTGGGTACCAGCGGCACGGTTACACTGAACGGCGGGACCTTGGCCGTGGCATCGAACGTGACCTCAACGTTCAACTCGGCGACCCATTCGCTCGTCGTGAACAGCGGTCGCTTGAGCGGCACCGGCACATTCGTCTTCGACGCTTCACTCGACGTTAAAAGCGGGATCAATGGCGGTGTCGTGCTCTCACCGGGTTTCACGCAGCCTGGCATCCTGAATCTGGGATTCACCCCCGGCGCGACGCTGATTCTTAACAGCGGCGGCAGTTACAATTGGAAGTTGATGGATGCGACTGCGACGAGCGGCGGTTGGGACAGGATCGCGGTTGTCGGCGGAGTCGATGTCACGGCCACAACGATTGCCCCCTTCAACCTCTCGATCACGAGCGTCGGAACGGATGGCACCAGTGCCTCGGCGACCAACTTCGACCTCAACAGTTCCTACAGTTGGACGCTGCTCAGCGCGACCTCGATCACGGGCTTCGACCCGACCAAGTTCAGCATCGATACCTCGTTGTTTCTCAATCAAACGCTCGATGGAAAGTTCTCTCTCGCGCTCGATGGGTCCGGTACGAATCTGATGCTCAACTACACGGCCGCCGCGATTCCGGAACCGTCAACGTGGGCGCTGATGATCACCGGGGTCGCAGCCCTCGCCGTGCAATCGCTGCGTCGTCAGCGACGGTAGGGCAGTCAAAATAAAGCCTTGGTCCGTTTGTCCTGGCGAATTGCGCTGTGCGCGGTGTGGCCATCCAAGCTGGATTGCCACAGCGCGGAGCGGGCCTCCCGATGACAATCATGCTGAAGATGATGAGGGGAAAACGGCGACCCGTTCTAAAAACCGCTCGATCTTTGCCAACACGTTGGCGGATTCGCGGGCAACGCCGCTCCGAGTTTCGCGCTCGCACGTCAGAGCAACGACTTCGCTCGCTCGACGACTGAGATGAATTCGGTCCGATAGCCGCCGGGATCTGAACCAGTCGCACCGCCCGCCCAAGCCACGACGTCTCCAAGCGTTGTTGACCCTTTGAAGGGTGAGTCGCGCAACACCATCCCAAAACCAGCGACGGCCGCTGCGAATTTAAAGTCGCTGCTCGCACTCGCGAAACGCGCCCGGTTGTCCAGCAACGAAAACTCGAGCTTCTTCGTGAACAGCCCGCCGGGTTCACGGTATCGAATTTTCAACGTCAGGAGCTCGTTGGTTATCTCAGGCCGGGCCCGTCGACTGCCTGGAGGAGCGTTGGTCGTACTGACGTATCGCAGCTCCTGCTCCGCCAACTTCGGCCCGTCGGCCGGATCAACGACGTCGACCGGCACGATTTCGTAAAGCGCCGTAAGGGTCCGCCCCGCGGTCATTTCGGCTCCCGTAACCTTCTCGTTGGCGAGCTCTCCCGCCTTCGGCGTGCGTTTCTCGTATCCGATCAAACGGTAGCTCGCAACCTTGGTTGGATTAAACTCCACCTGAAGCCTCACGTCCTTCGCAATGGTAACGAGGCTTTCACTCACCTGCTCGAACATCATTTTCTCCGCCTCTCGTTTCGATTCGATGTAACCGTAGCTGCCGCTGCCGCGATCTGCGATTTGCTGCAGCAATGAGTCCTTGATGTTGCTCATGCCGAAACCGAGGACGGAGAGGAACACCCCGCCTTGCGCATGCTCTCGAACCATCCGCACAAGTGAACCTTCACTCGGAGGTCCGACGTTGAAATCGCCGTCCGTGCAAAGGACCACGCGGTTCGTGCCCCCGCTCACGAAGTTCGATTTCGCAATCTCGTAAGCGAGGGAAAGTCCCGCGTTCTCCTGACTCGCGGTCTGCGCCTTCAGGTCATTGAGCGCGCCGGAAATTTTCGCTTTTTGATCTGCGGGCGTGGAAGGCAGCACCACCCCGGTCGATCCGGCGTACGTGACAATGGCAACCCGGTCCTGTGCTCGAAGCCTCCCGAGCAGCAGTCGCATGGTCTCTTTGATCAGCGGCAACTTGTTGGGTCGATCCATGGAAGCTGACACATCGATCAGAAAGACGAGATTCGCCGGCGCCCGCGCGGTCGGCAGAGACTCCTTTCCTTTGACGGCGATTCTCACCAACTGGTGGCGCGGTGACCATGGTGACTCGGCCACCTCGAGCGTGGCAGCGAATGGAGTCGAACCTCTCGGCCGCGCGTAGTCGTACGGGAATGAGTTTAACATCTCCTCAATGCGCACGGCCTCGATCGGCGGCCGCTGTCCCGCGACCACCAGGCTACGCACGTTCGCGTAACTCGCCGTTTCGATCTCAGCTCCGAACGTCGACAGTGGCGACGCTCTTGCGGAAACGAACTCACTTTCCCGTCGGTACGCATAGGCGTTCGACGCCCACCGCGCAGTGCCGCCGCCGGCTGTAGCATTCCTCGCCATCCGCCCAGGCGGCACCGCTCCTTCGACGATCAACCGATTCAGGACAATGGGATCGTCGTTCACGGTGAACAAGGGTGTGTCGCCGACAAAGGCTGGGGCCTTGCTGGAGTTTCGATAGCGATCCGCCCGCGAGACCTCCGGCGATCGCGTATTGGCGCCATCCGTACGCGCGAGCTGACGACGACGGTGGGCGCGTTCCGCATCGACCGCGCGCGACTTCGTGTCGCCGTAGTTGAACGAGAAGATGAGCGGCGGTGCAGGATCCCACGGGTTGAGTTCGCCATGGGGCAGCTCGAGGAGCTTCTTCGACTCGTCGAGGAGGCCTGACGCACTGACGTCGAACCGCGGCGTCGCGCGATCGATTGGGTTCATCCTGAACGTTTCCAAACGTGGTGAGCTCACGACAACTTCGGGCAAAGCCATCAAAACCGATTCGTCGTCGACCCCCAAAACCGGTTCTCCGAGTGGAATCTGCGAATATCGAACCTGCGGCACCGTCCGACGAGGTGCTTCCTGTAGCGCCAACACGACGACCAGACACGCCGCCACCAATCCACTTCCTAGATACGGAAGCCACGGCATGCGCAGGACTTTGGACCTGCTGGCCGTGCTGTAAGAATCGGCCTTGGTCAGGACGGGCCGCGCCGATCGCGTTTCATCGCGCAGCGCTGCGGTGACTTCGACCGTCACCGCACGGATGCTGGCAACGGCTTGCCTCGTAGCGGCATTTTCACGCAACAACACCTCAACGGCCGCTCGATCAGCGCCCTCAAGTTCACCCAACGCATAAG
>JBDSPT010000398.1:0-5353 GCA_039930205.1 Opitutus sp.
TCGACGGACACAACCTCGATGCGCTGTCCAAGAATCTTGAATTCGCGAAACACTGTGATGTTCCGGTACTCGTTCACGTGCTGACGAAGAAGGGCAAGGGTCTGGACGCCGCCATCGATCATCCGGAAAAATTTCACGGAGCGAGTCCCTTCAATCCACTCACGGGTGAAAACACCAAGTCAGCTGCTGGCTCGCCGCCGAATTATCAGGACGTGTTTGGCAAGGCACTCGCCCGTTTCGCTGCCGTGGATCCTAGCATCGTCGGCATCACGGGCGCGATGCCGAGCGGCACGGGTCTTTCCCATCTTGCGGCGGCGGTGCCGCGACAGTTTTTCGACGTCGGCATTGCGGAAGAACACGCCGTGCTCTTCGCCGCGGGGCTCGCGACGAAGGGCATCAAGCCGGTGTGCGCGATCTACTCGACATTTCTACAGCGCGCCTACGACCAGATCATCCACGATGTCGCGCTGCAAAATCTGCCCGTGACGTTTTGCATGGACCGCGCGGGACTTTCGCCGAACGACGGTCCGACGCATCACGGATTGTTCGATCTCGCCTATCTCCGTTGCGTGCCGAACGCGACCGTGATGCAGCCGAAGGACGAGGACGAACTCGTCGACATGCTGCACACGTCGTTGCACCTCGGCAGCCCTGCCTTCATCCGCTACCCGCGGGGTGCCGGCGTGGGCGTGAAGCTGAAAGCCGAACCCAACACGCTGACGATCGGGCAGGCCGAGGTGCTGCGCCAAGGTTCGAACATCATGCTCTGGGCATTGGGATCGATGGTGCAGGACGCGTTGAAACTCGCGGATCGGCTGCAAACGGAAGAGAACCTGTCAGTTGGCGTGGTAAACGCCCGTTTCGCCAAGCCACTGGATCGCACCCTTCTGCTCAGCCATGCCGCGTGTATTCCTTTGCTGGTGACACTCGAAGATCACGTGCTTGCCGGTGGCTTCGGCAGTGGTGTCCTCGAAGTGCTACAGGAAGCGAACTGCCCAACCGCCGTGGAGCGGATCGGCTGGCCGGACCGGTTTGTCGAACACGGCAGCAGCGTGGAAGTGCTACGCGCTGCCCACGGGTTGGCGCCGGCGGATATGTATCGTCGGGTCCTGGATCGCTGGCGGAATCTCAGCCACGAGCACGTGGAAGCCGACGTGTGATTGCGAGCGGGAGCGACATCCCGAGGGACTGACATTCGAAATTCGCTTCCGGACCTGCGTGAACAGGTTGGTCGGAGCCAGACATGAAAAAGCGCGCCTCTTATCCGAGGCGCGCTGGAATTGAATCGAGCTAACGAAGCTTACTTCTTGGCGGCGATCTCGCCGGAACCGCCGCACTTGGCGCAATTCTTACCGTCTTTGGCCGCAGCGACGCAGCACTCGTGGGAGCAGACTTCGCCCTTCTTTTCCGCCTTAACGCAGCAGCCCGCCTGTTTGGCGTCTTGAGCGAAAGCGAAGCTGGTGGCGAAGAGGGAAGCGACGAAGAACGAGAGGAGGATTTTAGGAGTTTTCATTTTTTCTTGGGGTTTCGGAGAGAAGTTGGTCGAAAGAAAGGCCGTTTGCAATCGTCAGCTGCAGATCTGGAATTTTTACCGACCGTCACGGTCCCTGCAATTTCTGGTGGAACTGGTGCGGGCGGAGGGAATCGAACCCTCGTTCCATGCTTGGGAAGCACATGTGATAACCACTATACTACGCCCGCGAAGTTCGCGGTGAACCCAAAAGAATATTGGAGCCGCCGCAATCACGAATGCGCTGAATAATCGCCGAACAATTGAAACGCGACCCGGCACCGGCGTTTAAACTTGGGCTGTTGCTCAAACGCGGGCGGTGTTGATCGACGAACTCGATGCACAAGAGTTCGTGTTTTTGTAGTTCGCACCAGCGCGCGGTCTATTGATACACGCGTCGCGCTTCCAAGGCGCTCTTCAATGTCACCGAGTCCGCGTAAAGAACCCCCCCGCCACTCGGAAGACCGAAACCAATCCGCGTCGTTTTCACGGGACGCTCCTGCGAGCGAAGTTGCTCGGTCAGATAATGGCAGGTGGCTTCACCCTCGACGTCGTTTGAGAGCGCAAGGATCAGTTCTGTGACGTCGCCCGAAGTCACTCGGGATAACAAGGCGGCGAAATTCAGATCTTCCGGGCGGACGCCTTGAAGCGGGGACAGTTTCCCATGCAAAACATGGTAGACGCCACGATAGGCCCCGCTCCGCTCCAACGCCACCAGATCAGGAACCTGTTCAACCACACACACGATCGATTGATCGCGGCGCTCGTCGGCGCAAATCGCACACAGCTCTGCTTCCGCCAGATTTCCGCAACGCGTGCAGCGTCGAACGGTCCGCGCCGCTTCTTCAAGGGCCGTGACGAGAGCAGGTAGACGCTCCGGTTTCTCGACGAGAAGATGCAGGGCGATTCGTTCGGACGAACGATAGCCCAAGCCTGGCAGCTGCTTCAGGTGCTGCTGCAGTTTCTCAAACGCGGATGCCATTTACCGAAAAACCGGTGCGAGCTCAGTCATTTCGCGAGCGTTGCCCCATGCCCCTTCCGTGCCGCGCGCACTTGTTCACATGAATCCAGGCACCTGGAAGGCCGACGTCACCTTTTGCATCTCGGTGTCGTTGTACTCTTTCGCCTGCCTGGCTGCGTCCTGCACGGCGACGAGCACCGTGTCGGAGATGAGTTTAGGATCTTCCTTCAGAAATTCTGGATCAAGCGAGAGCGCGAGAAATTTGCCGGCACCGTTAATCTTGATCTTCAGGGCTCCGCCGCCGCTCGTTACGTCGATCTCTTTGGCTTCGAGCTGGGTTTGCAGGGCTTCGATGCCGCGCTGCATTTTTTGAGCTTGTTTGAGAAGTTTGCCTACGCCGGCCATGGATTAAAGGTGTTGGGGGTTATGAGTTGAGGAATTCGAGAAGGGTTGGGTTAACCGCTATTCGGTGTTCAGCGCCAACATATTTTTGTAGCCCTCGCGAAAGGTTGGAAAGAGTGGCTGCCAATTCAGGACGGCTTTCAGCTTCGCATTCGAGATGATCCGATCCGGCGTGACCGCGCGCCGGCCGGCCACCGGGAGGCCCGTGAACGTGGGCGCTGGAACCCTTAACTGTTGTGCAAGCCATTCCGTGATCTCGCCCTTCCGGGCGGCCCCGTCGTCCGCGACATTGAATATTCCGCCGTCCAAGGATGGTGAAGACTCAAACGTCGCCCAAATTGCGCGGGCAATGTCGTCTCGATGTGCGAGGTTCAAATGGTGGTCCGGGTTTCCGGACACGGAACCTGAACGGACTTGGTCGATGAGATGAGTGCGCCCCGGGCCGTAAATACCTGCGAGGCGCAAGACGAACCCTCGCCGAATCGACCCCGGCTTCTTGTTCGAAGACGAGTTGGACCAGTCCTCCGACAGGAGAATCTTCTCGGCCTCGATTAGCAGCTGCGGTAGTTCGCCACTCCCTTCTGTCTTGTCCGACTCAGTTACAATCGCGGCGTGATCCTGCGGATACACGGACGTGCTGCTCGTGTAGACGATGGTCCCGACGCCACCACCCGCCGTTGCCCAATCGGCAATGGAATGCATTCCATCGACGTAGCTGTTACGGTACCCGTCAACTCCCCCGCCCCCGGAGCTCACCGCGTTCAAAACGTAATCCGCACCTCCGGGTATTCGCGCGTGCCACTCGCGACTTGCGAGATCGCCCAGCTGTACCGCGATCCCCTGTTCACGAAGTGACGCGGCTTTCTCTGGGTTTCGCGTCAACGCTGTCACGTTCAGTCCGCGCCGAAGCGCCTCCTGAGCGACCGCGGTCCCCACGTACCCACAGCCAAAAACGACGAGCCGTTTACCTCGGAAAGTTATCATCTCGAATCGGAACTTAGGCACAGTTGCGTCCGCGAATAGATGCAAAAATGAGTGTTCATCCACCGCGCTGGATGATTGTTTTTCGCGATGCCAACGGTTCTGACGTTGCTTGCCCCAGGATTCGAAGAGATCGAAGCCACCGCGCCGATTGACCTGCTTCGCCGCGCCGGTGCGGAGGTCGTCATCGCCGCGCTTGAAATGGGCATTCACGTGTCCGGCCGCTGCGGAATCACACTGCACGCAGATACGACCGTCACGGCGCTCGCCGGACGCACGTTTGACTTACTGTTTCTGCCGGGCGGACCGGGGACGAATGCTTTGCGCGCAGATCCTCGCGTCCGCGCGCTCGTGCTGGACCAGCATCAGAGGCGCGGCTGGCTAGCGGCAATTTGTGCGGCCCCGACCGTGTTGAACGATGCCGGAATTCTGGAAGGGCGACGGCACACTGCGCACTTCAGCGTCGCTTCGGAACTTCCAAATCTTCTGGCGAACGAGCGCGTGGTCGTCGACGGCCATATCATTACCTCCCGTGGCGCGGGTACCGCCATCGAGTTTGGGTTGAAGCTGATCGAAACGCTTTTCTCCGTTGAGAAAAGTCGCGAAGTGGGCGCGGCGATCTGCGTATGAGTTCGAGCGCGCCGCGCTTCGGCGGTTTACGGCTGGCCGTGATTTCCTTTCGATGAACAAAAAGCTTCAGCTGCGAGTTCGTAACTCGGGTCTTCTGGATCTCAAATTTTTCAAGGATCTGCCCGACGGCAATCTTTTCATCGCTGAAGCCCGCAAACAGGTGCCGTTCGACATCCATCGCGTGTATTTCATCAACACGCTCGCGAACCCCAAAGCGGTCCGCGGCAAGCATGCACACCGGCAGCTCCAGCAGGGAATTTTCTGCATCAACGGCTCGTTCACGCTGCAGCTGGATGACGGTCGTGCGAAACAGCGGGTGCTGCTTAATGATCCGTCATGTGGCGTGCTGCTAGGGCCGATGCTGTGGCATACAATGTCCTCGTTCTCGTACGATTGTGTGATTCTGGTGCTGGCGAGTGCCGGCTTCGACGAAGCTGATTACATTCGGGACTATCAAGAATTTCTCAGCCTCGCCAAACCGAGCGTGAGAGCCGGTCCACGGTTGTCCGACAAGTGATCCTTTACCACCGACGTCACATCAGCCTGCGCCGGAGCGCAAAGGTCAGGCAACATGCCCATCTCTGCGCGGGCACCCCTGATTTCTTGCGGTGGGTGATGCCGCTCGTCACCGGTTCGATCGTGATCGAGGAAAAAACGCCTGGATCGGGTCAAATGGGTTCGTCGGCCCTAATGTTACGAGCGGTGCATTGTGCGTCGTTGGCGCACGATCGGTCGTGGTTCGCGATCACCCAGCCCCAAGATTTGCGTGGGTCAAGCGTGCCAGCTGGTCAAAGATCGACCTGCTCCCCGTGACCCCTTCAGAGTTTAGTCAGCGCCGCCGTACTCAAAAACTTAGGGCTCCATGAAAT
>JBDSPT010000399.1:0-2604 GCA_039930205.1 Opitutus sp.
GGACGGCGACCCAATCTCCCACGGCAGGAAACTCGTCCGCCTTGCGAGCGTGATGAAAGAAGCCACCACCGCATTCGCCCAAGACTTCGCCTTCTGCGGTGTGTACCGCGTAGAAATTTCGGCGCAATTCACATACGACCCGCGCGGGCTCCAGGCCAAGCGGCACGTGCCGTGCAAAATCTGCGGCAAACTGCTCGTCCCAACCCAGCGCTGCGAGCGTCATGGCACGTGGGAGACGCGCCGGTCGGTCTTTTGAGAGATCCTGGGAGATTCAGTTACGAATGGCATCTGTCCCCCAACTTTCGTTTCAGAGAGCGACTCACACGAGTCGAAAGCCCAACGCCTCGATCTCAACCATGGCGAACGGAGCGCTGGCGATCACATCCATGAGTTGGGTGACCGCGTCCTTCATCGTCGGCGCGTCGAAAATGGCCACGCCGTCTTCGCTGTCATGTAAGTGCACTGCCCACGGCGAATCCGCGGTCGCCTTCAGCTGAAGCACGGACCCGTAAAGGTAATTACCCGGCAGCCCATGGTGCGCTCCCGTTCCCGGCACGAGAAACAGCGTGTGCACCGGATCGTGGATCGCTTCGGCAGCGCCGTGCTTTCGATGATGGGCCGGTCGGCCCGCCACGGTCAGACGAAACGTTTCCGCCTTCACCCGCTGCTTTTCCGGGAGCGATCCCAGGTACCGGTCAAAGATGCTGTCATTTGATTCCAGCGCCTCGGGTGAAATCTGACCCTCCAGCAGTGCGTCAATATTCGCCGCACGGAAAGAGGGCATTGAGCTCAACGAACGAGCCGTCACATGCCCGTCCTTGTAGTCCGCGCTCAAGTACACCTGTTGTGCCGCATACAATCGGATCAACGCGTCTTGATAGGCAGGTGTGGCCGGTACGGCGCCGGTTGGGCTGTGCTCAATCATGTCGAGCACCGCGTGATCAAACTTCGAATGGGCGTCTTGGGGCATCTCTCAACTGAAACTCAGCCTCGCGGGCAAGACGAGTGCCTTCTCCACGGATACTGCAGCAACATGTGTTCGCTCTGCCCTTGCGTTTCTCGCGGCGCTACGCGCGCTTCGCTGCCTCTTTCACCCTGGCGCGAAGTCCCAGCGCCCGTTGCAGCGCCAGTGCGGTTTTCGGCGCGAAATCATGTGCGTGATTGTTCGCTACGACGTATAACTCCCCCGTCTTGCGCGAGAGTTTCTTCAACTTCGCCACAACGTCGGCGAGAGCCCGAGCGTCGTACTCGTAGTCATGGCGTTCAGCGGCGGATTTCGCCGTGGTGTATCGTGGATTTCGACCATGCAGTCGGACGTACGCGAGATCACCGCGCGTCGCTTCGCCGACGTAAGGCATCAACGACGCTCCCTTGATCACCGGCATGTCGACGGCGACCCACACGAGCCCATGCGACCGAAAGTACTCGAGGGTTTGCGCCTTCTGCTTCCCTTGCACCCAACCACAATCTCGGAGCTCAACTGCGAGCGGATGCGGCCAAAGTTTTTTCGTCAACGCATCGAGTTCCTCCAGCCGATGCCGGTCAGGCGTGAACGAGGGACTTGGCACCAGCAGGAAGGCGGCAAGTTTGTTTTCGCGAATCAGCGGAGCCACTCCACGGAGCAGCCGCTGAACCCCGTCGCCTTCGGCCGCGCGCTGCGGATTCTGCGAAAACGCGCGGTGCAGTTTGATCTGAAATTTAAAGCCTCCGGGCGTTTGCTTCGCCCATGAGGCCGTCACTTTTTCTTTCGGCGCCGCGTAGTACGTTGAATTCACCTCGATGTGATCGAACCACGTCGCGTAAGTCGCCAGTCGTTGGGCTGGCGGTAGACCGCGCGGGTACAGGACTCCCGTATAAACGTCGTCCGTCCAACTGCCGCATCCAATGTGAATCGCCATTAGAATTTCGTGGTCCGCTATTCCAGCCGAGTAGTGCGACCTTTGATCCGAGTGAATCGGACACGACGACGCGACCTGAGTTCACCGGGGGGTATTCGGTCGCCCAACGGAAACGTCGCGGTCCCATCAGGACTCCTGTAGGTCGCCGAAGTACAACACGTAGGTCGAACGTCGAGCGTTGGCGTGAAGCTTCGCCGGGGTGACCGTCATACGGAAACCGGCGCCCTTCAACCGGCTCTCGAAAGTCGGGTCAGCCCTCGCCGACCAGATGGCCGCCCGTCCTCCCGGCTTCAGCGCCCGCTTCAGGACCTGGATTCCCGAATCCGTGTACAGACCGGCATTGGCTTTTCCCACCATCGCGGTCGGCCCGTTGTCCACGTCGAGCACGATCGCATCGTACTCCGCCCGCTGAGCCTGCTGCAACCGTCGACCCACGTCCGCGATTTCGACTATCACCCGTCGATCCGACAGCCTCCACCCGTTGAGTTTCTCGAGCCAGGTTCGGTTCCATTCAACCACCTCGGGCATCAGCTCAACGACGTTGACGATCGCATCCGTTCCCACTCGCTCAAGTACCGCATGCAATGTGAAGCCCAATCCCAAACCGCCAATCAGCACGCGTGCAGGTGCTTGAGAACCGAGTCGCTCGACTGCCACGTGGCCCAGTTGAGTTTCCGACACGCCAGCGGCCGAGTGCATCAATTCC
>JBDSPT010000400.1:0-9120 GCA_039930205.1 Opitutus sp.
TTACCTGACGAAGCCGATTCGCCTGCCAGAATTGATGGCCGCGTTCGAACGCTTTAACGCTGCGCCGCGAGGCTGACCAAAATTACTTCAAGCGGGCCGCATCCCCGGCGCCGGTCAATTCGCTTGGCGGTGAACTGAGCACTCCGCACGCTGCGCGCTCCGTATCATGTCGCGCACTATGAGATCCCCCCAGCACACCCAGGCTCTCCTGATGCTGCTCGTGGCCAATTTTTTCTGGGGTCTGAGTTTCCCGCTAATCAAAGCACTCGCCCTGCTGCACACGCGCATGTTTCCCCACGCGGGCACCTGGTTCTCGGGGATCTACACGATCGCTCCCCGTTTCCTGCTCGCGACGATGATTCTCGCCTCGGTTCAACCCCGGGAATTCTGGCGCGTGAATCGCGGTGAGGTGAAACAAGGTCTCTTCATCGGACTTTTCTCCGCGGCTGGCATGCTGTTCCAAAACGACGGACTGCAATTCACGGCGGCTTCAACGTCTGCATTTCTCACCCAGTTCTACGCCATCATGATCCCGTTGTACCTGGCGATTCGCTCGCGCACCAGTCCGCGGCTGGTGGTATGGCTCAGCTGTGCGCTCGTGCTCGCCGGCGTCGCGATCCTCGGCCGGTTTGACTGGACCACGATGTCACTCGGGCGCGGTGAGTGGGAAACCCTTCTGGCGTCCGCGTTCTTCATGGTGCAAATTTTGTGGCTGGAGAAACCGGAGTTCTCGGGCAACCGGCCGATCAAGCTCACCCTCGTGATGTTTGCCACTGAGGCCGTGGTGTTCGCAGTGCTCGCGTGCATCCTGGCACCGGATACCTCTGCACTCCTCCTGCCGTGGACCTCGCCGGTGTGGCTCGCCTTCACGGGCACGCTGACGCTCTTCTGCACGCTGGGCGCCTTCCTGTTAATGAACACCTGGCAGCCAAAAATCAGCGCGACCGAGGCCGGATTGATCTACTGTTTCGAGCCGATCTTCGGGTCGGCCATGGCACTGTTTCTTCCCGGACTGTTTTCCGTGTGGGCCGGCATCAATTATCCGAATGAACAAGCGACCCTGAACCTGATCATAGGCGGCAGCCTCATCACTGCAGCCAACGTGTTGATTCAGCTTCGACCCGCTTCACGGGCTGTCTGATTACTTTCGGGTACCGTGCTGGCGCGCGGTCCGCGAACCGAGTAGATCGCTCGCGCCGTCACCGCCGCGAGCACGATGAGCCCGCCCGCGAAAGCGAGCCGGGTCGGGCGTTCCCCCATCAACAGCAAAACCCAAACGGGATTGAGGATGGGCTCGATCACGGGAATGAGCACGGCCTCCAGCGCCGTCACATGTTTGATCGCCCGCGCGTAGAGCCAGTACGAGACGCCCAATTGCACGACTCCCAGCATGAGGAGCGCACCCCAGCCCGACGCGCTCAATGGCGGAGCCTGCAGTATCCATGGCAGTCCGACGAGGAACGCGAGCACGTTGCCCAGAATGATCGATTCCACGGGCGAGCCGTCTTTCTGTTTGCGCAACGCCATGGTCATCGCGGCGAAAAAGATCCCGCTCAACGCCGCGAGCGTGTTGCCCAACACCGCGCTGACCTCGAGGCTGTCGGCGAAAAACAAGACCATCCCGCCGAGCACCAGCACGATCGTCCACCAATCTACTTTCGTGGCGGGTTCACCAAGGAACCACGCGCCAAACAATGCGATCCAGACGGGCGCGGTGTACTGGAGTAGAATTGCATTGGCCGCGGTCGTCAGCTTCGTCGCCACGCAGAACGTCACCGTGCACGCCGCGTAGCCGACCGCAGCGATCACTTGGATGCGCGAGAACGAAAAGCGCAGCCCGCGATTCGTCGCGATGAGAAACAGCGCGGCGATCAATCCCCGCCCTCCGGCAACCGCCAGCGGTGGCCACGTCACTGACTTGATGAGCAGGCCGCCCAGACTCCAACACAACGCTGCCGACACGAGCAGCCCAATCGCACGGTTGTGAGCAGGATCTTTCACTTACTTGGCGGTCGTTGGCGTCCGATGACTTGCCCGGCGACTCAGATGAGCGAGGAGCAGGGTAAAAAAGAGGAGCACGAGATTTTGGAGCGGCAACTGCAGCGGCGTCGGTAGTGAGTAGATGATACACACGGTGGGCAGCCAGACCCACAGATTCGAAATCAGCAGAGGCAACACTCTTCGATTGAACCAGCTGCCCGCCTTCACGTCGCCCAGCAGCGCGCCGGTGTCGAAGTTGGCTTCGACCCACTCGTAGATCACCACGGTCACAGGCACCGCGAAGAACGGACCGTAGATGAATTGATCAATCGTCATCTTGATCGCGATCGTCCGCACGTCGGGCGCCGATCCCACGACGTGAGCCAGGACGCGATACAGGATGTCCACTTCAAGACCCTTGTACGCCCAAAATACCGTAATCGCGGCAGCCTGGCGCACGTTGAATCGCGCCCTGGTTTCCGGCACTGCCCACAAATACAACGCGGGCAATACACCTCCGAATATTGCCGTCGAGATGATGGCGAACACAGCGCCCACTTGCTCCCGCCACCCGGCCAATCGATTCAGTGCGATGCGGGTCGGCTCGTGTTGATAGTACGCGGTCACGAGCGCCAATGCGACGAGCTGCAGGAACAAGCCGGGAATCAAGTTTGCACGGGCACTGCGAAAACCTGCTCGCCACGGAGCTCCAACGGAAACGTCAGCGGTCGACATGCGTCGCGACGCTCAAGCTGAACGCGCACGCGGCCAAGCTGAATCTGATTACGCGGCGCCGTGAACCAAGTAACCCGGTCCCGTTCCACGGAGTTACTTTTTTCCTGCGCGGGACTGAGATGCGTTATCGGCCCATGCTTACTTCGCCCTGATCGCTTCCAGCACGGTATTCGCGGTTAACAATTCCGGGAGGATTGTCGGATCATTTTTACCCGGAAACCAAATCACGTTAAACGGCACTGCGGAACGATTGTACTTCGCCAGTTCCGCTGTGATCCGCGGATCCTGGTTCGTCCAATCGGCACGGAGCGTCGCCACGTTCTGCGACGCGAACTCTTTCAGCACGTCGTCCGAGTGAAACACCAGCTTCTTGTTCGCCTGGCACGTCGCACACCAGCGCGCAGTAAAATCAACGTACACCACCCGCCCTTCGGCGCGTAACTTCTCCACGGCCTCGTTACTCCAGGGCTCCCATGTCACGCCTGCCATCGACACGCCACCGTTGGTCTGTGCTGACGCGGTGTGTGGCCAGCCCAGCCAGAATCCCGCTGCGCCCGCGACAATCAGCGCCGCCACGCCGAATCGTGCACGACCCGTCGACGCCCCTGGTGCGTTCCAGCGGCCGTAAAACCAGACCGCGAGCGCTACGAGCACGAGACCGAACAACACGTTCTGCAGACCCTCTTCGCTCACCTGTCCGGCCAGCACCCAAACCAAATAGCCCACCGTAGCGTACAGCGGGAAGGCCATGAACTGCTTGAACGTTTCCATCCATGCGCCGGGTCGCGGCAGGATCTTCACCGCGCCCGGAAAAATCGAAAGGAGCAGGTACGGCAGCGCCAGACCGACCGCAATCGCGGTGAAGATTGCAAACGATTCGATCGTCGAAAGTGCCAGCGCTGCGCCCAGGGCCGGCGCAAGGAAGGGTGCCGAACAGGGCGTTGCGACCACCGTGGCAAGTACGCCGGTGAAGAACGAGCCGGCGTACCCCGTCTTCATCTGCAGATCTCCGCCAACACTCGTCGCGCGCAGTCCGAACTCGAACACGCCACTCATATTCAATGCGAATACGAGCATCAGTGCTGCCAGAGTAAATACGAACGCCGGGGACTGAAGTTGAAACCCCCATCCTATTTTGTCACCGCCCGCGCGCAGTACTGCGAGGACCGTGGCCAGGGTCCAAAACGACAGCAGCACTCCCAGCGCAAACACCAGTCCGTGAGCGACAACCTTGCTACGCTCGTGCCCCGCTTGATTTACGAATCCGAGAATCTTGATCCCCAGCACGGGAAACACACACGGCATCAGGTTCAAAATCAATCCGCCCACAAAGGCCAGAAGCAGCGTCGCGCCCAGGCTCGTGGCAGATGGCGCGACGACACTCGCACCTGTCCCCGTCTCTCCTCCCAGCGAGTTCGACGTGCCGGCGGAAGCCGCTGATGCGGACATTTTCCCCGCAAAAGGCAGATCGATGCGCAACCCACGCGGCGAGCCATTCGCGCTCCAGCCCGCTTCCGAGGTGAGTACTCCGTGAAGTCCCGTCGCATCTGCCGGTCCGTCGGGAGAAATGGGCGCCGTCAGCGTGAAGCCCCCTTTCCCGTCGTCCGAAACTTTCTGCGGCAGCTCATACGCCACAAGGTTGTCGTCGGAAAAGAAGTGCAGGTCGTTTGGGGCCCGTCCGCCGGATTTAAGCGGAGTGAGCGTTAGGCTCACTTCCTTATCCGTCCGCGAGGCACTGACTTTCCAATCCGTGGGCGCATGGGGGACTTCTTGGGCGGTCGCCGCCAGCTTCGACGACCACGCGGCATCTGGTTGCGGTGCTTCGGCGGATACAGGCAGCGTCAACGCCACCTTCGCATTGCCGGGCACGCACACATCGGCGCACATCAGCCATTCCGCAGCGGCTTTGAGTTCAACGCTCGTCCCGGCAGAGAGCGTCGTCGGCGGGGTAATCGTCACGAGGAGAAACGCTTCGCCCTCGTACCCGTTGCCCACAACCGTACCCGTACGATCTTTGATCACGATCGGCGCGGGCCATTGGATGTCACCAGCCGTGAATCCTTGCGGCAGTTCCCACGCCAGGGTCGTCGCCAACCCGGTGCCGGGATTCAACCAATACGTGTGCCAGTGGGGTTCGTGCTCGAGTCGAAGCGCGACCGTGAACGGTCGTCCCGCTTGAATCGACTGCTCGGCGGAAACCAGGCTCGCCTTGACGTGAGAGGGGGGCGTCACCGCGCCGATCGCGCTCACGACTCCGTAAATCAGCCAGCAGGTGAAGACGTTAAGCAAAGTGAGTCGGGTCAGCTTCATATTCGGGAGGATGCCAAAGTTGAGGTAAGAGCCAAAAGCAGGACGGGAAATTCCGCGATCTCGAGAACGTAACGGATTTGAGGGATACCCGCGACTCATGAAACACCGTGATCATTTTTATCGGCCCTACAACCCGCAGAAGCTCACTTCCCTCGGAATGATCGACGTGAACGGAATAGTTTGGCGGATTGAATTCCCCAGCGCTTGAACGGGCGTTGCGACAGTGCTAACCTCCGCCATGCTTTTCCCAGTCGAGCGCACGCCCCGCGCCCGGAAATTTGTCTACAGCGTCGTCCTGGTGTCCACGCTGTCGCTGGTGCTGCAATTGTCAGCCGGGTGCCGCCGTAAATCGAAGCCTCCGCCACCGGTGCCCGTCGCCGCCGGACCCAAGCTTTCGTTCAACGAGGATATCCAGCCGATCCTTTCCGAAAATTGCTACGCTTGCCACGGGTCCGACGCTCGCGCGCGCAAAGGCGAGCTCCGGCTTGATCGGCCCACCGATGCATTCGCGCCACGAAAACACGGACCCGCGATCGTGAAGGGCGACCCGGATCACAGTCCGGTGATTCAGCGCCTGCTTTCGAAAGATCCCGAGGAGATGATGCCGCCCAAAGAGTCGCACAAGACTCTGAAGCCGGCGGAAATCGCGTTGCTGCAGCAATGGGTTCGCGAGGGCGCAGTGTATGAGGAACACTGGGCCTTTGTTGCCCCTCATCGGCCAGCCGAGCCAGCCACGTCACGGACGGATTGGGCGCGATCACCGATCGATCGCTTCATCCTCGCGCGGCTCGAGAAGGAAACGCTTTCGCCCTCCCCCGAGGCAGAAAAACCCACGCTGCTGCGGCGAGTGACTTACGATCTCACGGGGTTGCCCCCAACACCGGAGGAGGTGGATGCTTTTCTCGCCGACTCCTCTCCGGATGCGTATGAGCGCGCAGTCGATCGTCTGCTCGCGAGTCCGCGCTATGGCGAACATCGCGCCCGCTACTGGCTTGATTACGCTCGCTATGCTGACACGCACGGTATGCACGTCGATAGTTACCGCAGCATCTGGCCGTATCGCGACTACGTGATTCGCGCATTCAACGCGAACAAGCCCTTTGACCAGTTCACACGTGAACAACTGGCGGGCGATTTGCTCCCGGCGAAAAATCTGGATCAGCAACTCGCGTCCGCGTTTCTGCGCGCCGGGATCAGCAGCGGTGAAGGCGGAACGATTGTCGAAGAGCTCCGCGTGAATAATCAGCGTGAACGCGTGGAGGCGTTTGGCGCGGTTTACCTTGGACTCACCACCGGATGCGCCGCATGCCACGATCACAAGTTCGATCCGACGTCGCAAAAAGATCACTACGCGCTGACGGCTTTCTTCAATAATCTGACGGAAAAACCGTCCAACGATGACCGCGCCGACTGGCCGCCGTACATCCGACTCCCCAAGGAGAAAGACCGCGGCCACTACGACGAACTGCTCGGCCGCCGCGCTGAAATTCAATCTGCCCTCGCGGCGCGTCGCGCAAAGTCGAAAGCACTCGTGGCGAGCTGGCTCGCTTCCGGACCTGCGCCACAGCCGGTTTCCCCCGACGGTCTTCTCGTGCGTTTGCGGTTCGATGAACAAGCCGGGACGACATTTCACAACACCGCGCCCACTCCCGCCTTTCCTGCCATCACCGCAACGGGCGGGGCCGCTTTCTGGGGCGAGGACAGCTGGTTTTGGCCGTCGTACCGGATGGACACGAACACGCACCTCGAACTGCCCAGCGTCGGTGACATCGAGACGACCGACGCGTTTTCCATTGGCACCTGGTTTATGCCGAGACTGGAAACTGCCGCGTCCAGCAGTCCTTCCACCGGCAGCATCCTCGGGAAGATGGACTCAACCCAGCAGAAGCGCGGTTGGGACGTCGGGTTCAATGATGGACGACTCTACTTTCGGTTAATCAACTCGGACGCGACCAGTGGGATTCACCTGGAGACGAACCACCGCGTGATGGAACGCGGACGGTGGAATCACATCCTCGCGACGTACGATGGCTCCGGCAAGGCCGCAGGCGTTCAACTCTATGTCGACGGCGTGCGTCAAAACGCCTGCGTCATTCGCGATGCCTTGAAAGGCACCGTCAAAAACACGGTGCCCTTCCTTCTCGGCAGCGTGTACCCGGATGCGAATCCTCTCCGCCAGTCGCGCTTTCAAGATCTCCGATACTACGACCGCGCATTGAACGCGGCCGAAGCACCACGGGTTGCCCGTGAAGATTACGTGGCGGCGCTCGTGGCGCGAGGAAGCGAGTCATGGAACGAAGATGACGCGCAGGCCGTCGCTGATTTCTATTTCGCGCAACACGACGCAGAGACCGCGAAGCTTTTGTCCGAGCTGCCCGCGCTAAACGACGAGATTGCCGCACTCACGAAAGAGGGAGCCGTCGCACTGGTCTCGGAAGAAACGAACCGCCTGGCGTACGCGGACATTCTCGATCGCGGGGTCTACTCGGCACGCAAAGAACGCGTTCGGCCCGCGGTGCCGCATTTCCTGCCGCAACTTCCGCCTGATGCGCCCAAAAACCGGGAAGGTTTGGCCGATTGGACGATGAGCGCGGACAATCCACTCACGGCTCGCGTGACGGTGAACCGGATGTGGACCGAACTGTTCGGCACGGGACTCGTCGAAACCACGGAAGACTTTGGCATCGTTGGCGCCCACCCGTCACATCAACGGCTGCTCGACTGGCTGGCGGTGGAATTCCGCGAGAGCGGCTGGGACGTGAAACACATGTATCGGCTCCTGGTCACGTCCGCGACGTACCGCCAGTCCGCGCGGACCACGCCGACGCTGCTGGAGAAAGACCCGCACAATCGCCTGCTCGCGCGCGGTCCGCGTTTCCGGATGGATGCTGAAATGATCCGCGATACCGCTCTGGCGACGAGCGGGTTGCTCGTGCAACATGAAGGGGGTCCGAGCGTGAAACCCTACCAACCCGATGGCGTGTGGGAAGCGGGCGGCTACCCTTCTTCGAACACGACTCACTACACGCGTGACAGTGGCGCCGGATTGTATCGGAGAAGCTTGTACACATTCTGGAAACGCATGGCGACGATGCCCAACATGGATGCGTTTGATGCTCCGACCCGTGATGCGTCGTGCACCCGCCGCCAACGCACCAACACGCCGATCCAGGCACTTGTGACCATGAACGACGTGCAATCACTCGAGGCCGCACGCCGACTGGCTGAAAGCCTCCTGGACCCAGCGGATGCCAGCGACGAGACGCGATTGAACCATTTGTCTCGCTTGGTCCTCAGTCGCGACTGGGCTCCAGCCGAGAAATCGATTCTTGCGGAAAAGTTGAATGAGTTTCGCTCAACGTACTCGTCCGATCCGGGCGCCGCCAAAGAGCTCATTACGGTGGGGGACTCGTGCGTGAATTCACAGCGTCCCGCGCCGGAGATCGCCGCGTGGATGCTGGTCGCAAGCACCGCGCTTAATCTGGACGCGACGCTCAATAAATAATTCGCCGAAACATGAATTTCTCCCAACCCGATCCGCACGCGTGCTCTGACCATCACGGCGAGGGGCCGACTGTTTACGATTTGCCCGGGGTTCCGCTCGCGCTGCGCGAACAGTGGCGCCAGCTCGAGACGCGGCGCCATTTCCTCGGCCGCATGGGCAAGACGCTGGGCTGGGCCGGCCTCGCCTCCTTGATGGGGCCGCGGTTGTTCGCCGCGGCCGCCCGCGCCGGTGACGGCCTGCCTTCGCCTGAGTCCCTGCGCGTGCCGCATTTCGCCCCCAAAGCGAAGCGCTGTATCAATCTTTTCATGTCGGGGGCGCCACCCCAGATGGATCTCTGGGACTACAAGCCGGGACTCGCCGATCTGTTCGACACTGATCTGCCTGACGCCGTTCGCGGCAGCCAGGCGCTTACCGGCATGACCGCCGGCCAGCTGCGCTTCCCGGTTGCGCCCTCGCACTGGAAATTCAAGAAGTACGGCCAGTCGGGTCGGTGGATCAGTGAGCTGCTGCCCTACACGGGGCGCATCGTCGACGACCTCGCGGTCGTGAAATCAGTTCACACCGACGCCATCAATCATGAGCCCGCAATC
>JBDSPT010000401.1:0-3141 GCA_039930205.1 Opitutus sp.
CGCCTGGCGTAGGCGCCGGCATGACCGGGCGTGGTTTTTGAATCGTGTCAGGCATGAGAAAATCTCCTTGGTTAAATCGTCGCGAGCAGCGGCACTGGATGGACTCGATGGTGTGTTTCTAGGCCCGTTTCGCAAAATTACAGCCGGTACTTGTCATTGCGAGACTCCAAACGAACGCCGATCCGTTGGATGGCATGGACCGACGAACTCTCAAAGCATCTGTCATGCTGAGCGCAGCGAAAAAACCGGTTATTCGTCAGCGGGATCCTGCGGTGAGCGCGCACTGGATTGTTCACCCCGTTCAGAATTACAAACTGCGGGCGTTCATTGGCAGGAGCGGAGCGACGAGGCAATCGAGCTTGATTGCGCCGGCCCTGAAATGTCGGGGCACTCACAATGACAAACTGGAAAGCGGGCACGCATGAATTCAAGCTGCTCTAGCGGAGTTTTGCAAACGGCAGCGAGAGCAAATCTGCCGGTGAACGCGCCGCCGCCAGGACCTCGCGTCCCTGCGCAATCCGTTCCGGCGAGAACACGTCGCGCAAATCCAACTCGATCCGACGGTGCGTGTCGTTCAACAGCACGCCATCCCACTGCGCCGATTCGACGAGACTGCCAAATTTTTCGATGCAGCCACCACGGAGCGCCGCCCGCGTGGTTTCCGGCGCGCGCAGCTCGTGGCCGCTGATCTCCTTCAACGCGTATGGCAAACGGAACGCCTCACTATCGAGCAGTCCATAGTACAACCCCTGCGAGCGATCGAGAAGATGGTAAGTGAGGTCCAAACTGCGCAACCACGGGTCGTCCGCCGCCAACTTCTCCGCTTCTCGAAACTGTTCGATTAACCGGAATTTGGCAGACCAATCCAAGCGATCTGCCGTGCTCAAGGGATCACGCTCCAAATCGTCCAGCACCTCGCCCCACGCTGCGGCCACCGCGGCCCACTCGGCATCCACTGGCGGTGAATACGTCCGAACCCATCCCAGGTAAGCCCGCTGCACGTCGATTGCGCTGGTCTGCTTGCCGCCGACTGACTCGACGCGCCATTTCCAACTCAGGTCATGCGAGATCTGCGTCAGCGCTCCGACTGCATCGGCCAATTTCGGCAACGCTTCCATCGGCGCACCATTCGCCATTGCCTGCAACACGAGCGCCGTTGTCCCGACCTTCAGGTACGTGGCAAACGGCGACAGGTTGGCGTCACCGATGATGACGTGGAATCGTCGATACTTCGCCGGATCCGCGTGCGGCTCATCCCGTGTGTTGATGATCGGCCGCTCGCGCATCGTTTCAACACCTTGGAGGGCGACAAAGAAATCGCTGCGTTGCGCAATCTGAAATCCCGGCTGCAAAAATCGGTCTTCCGCTTCCCACCCGTATTTTCCAGCGCCGCAAAAAATCTGACGCGTCGCCAGAAACGCCTGCATCCCTTCTGCGAGTCGCGACCACGCGAGCGAGCGCGGCAGCAGGTAGTTTTCGTGGCAGCCGTACGAATGACCGAGGAAGTCCGTGTTGTTCTTATACAGTCGAACGGGGTTGTCAGACTCGCCCGTGGCCGCGACCGCGCAGTCCATCACCAGCGAGTCGCCCGCCCAATCTTGCTGCAGGACCTCACGCGGAGTCGTGCACTCGGGCGTGCAGTACTCGGGGTGAGTGTGGTCGTTGTACAATCGCGCGCCGTTCTTGAGGACCAAATCACTTTTCAACTCCGTGAAGCTGAGCTGCCGCTTCGCGTCCTGTCCAAAGTAGCTGGCTTCATCGGCATCCTGCTGAAGCGCCTTCACGCGGAAACCACGGGCATCCTGATGCGGATCTTCCTGTCGATAATCCCAGCGGTCCCGGACCCCCGGCGCGTGCGCGCTTCGCACCACCGCGATCGCTTCTTCGACCACATCGATGTTCTCAGCGCGTTCGCGAGTGATGCCGTACTCCGTCTCGAGCCCAAATTGAATCTGCATGAAGGAGGACGACACGGATACGCTGCATCCTGTGCTAAACGGCTCCGCTCGGTGGACGCGCGTCCTTCGGCATCGGGCGATAGGGCGCGAGCCGAACCACGTTCTCCGGATCAAAATCCGTGAGCTTCATCCAATCTTCGGTGATGTCGCTCGGCGGAAACAGATCGTTCTCACGATACTCGCTGTCGACGGCGGCCAACAGATCCTGACGGGTGATGGGCGAATCTTTTTTCGCCGCAATTGATCGGCCAATCGCGAGCTCCTTCGCTCGTTCCACAATCCCGGCGATGATTGCGCCGCTCGCGAGGTCGCCGCGATACAGCTGCTCACGTCGGCCGCTTCGATACGTCACGTCGAGAAACCGATTCTCTTCCGTCTTTGCGTAATGCGCCTCGCTCACGGCTTCGACCAGGCTCTCGCGCGGTTCCGCCAGCGGCAGGTCCGCCGTGAGATAAATTCCATAGATCTCGCGCGCCGCCTTGGCATCCGGACGCCGCACCCGGACTTTTCGATCAATGCGACCCGGCCGGAGAATCGCCGGATCAATCAGGTCGGCCCGATTCGAAGCAAGGATGATCACGACGTTCTGCAGCGCCTCCAGCCCATCCATCTCTGCGCAGAACATCGGCACGACCGTCGACAGGATATTGGACCCGCCGCGGAAAGTTCGGCGTGTTCCCAAAATGGATTCGGCCTCGTCGATGAAAAGGAATGCGAGCTGACCTTCCGCCGCTTTCTCGCGACATTGGACGAACAGATCCCGCACCTGCCGCTCCGATTCACCCACCCACATGTTGAGTATCTCGGGCCCTTTGACGCTGAGGAAAAACTCCGGTCGGTCGATGCCCGTCGCGTCACGGAGATGAATCCGCAGATTATGCGCCGTCGCCTTTCCCAACAGCGTCTTTCCGCATCCGGGTGGACCGTGAAGCAAAAATCCCTTCGGCACACTGTGCTTGAAACGCTTAAAGACATCCGCGTGCAGCAACGGCCACTCGATGGACTCACGGATCGTTTTGACCGCCTCGTCCTGTCCACCGATCGAACTCCACGGCAACGGCTCCACCGTCGTGAGTGTTCGATCGAGTCGCTTGCCCATGCCGATGATTTCAACCGCCACCCGCTGGTTCGCGTCCAACCGCACCTCGGTCCCTGGCTTGAGCACCTCCTTGCTGATCGCCGT
>JBDSPT010000402.1:0-2700 GCA_039930205.1 Opitutus sp.
TGGTCGCGTGGTACTTCGTGTTGAGTCCCACATTCCCCGCCACCAGGTCCAGTCGACCGTCGCCATTGATATCCGTGACTGCGAGCGAACTCCACCAACCGGTCTGCGGGCTCAGGCCAGCGCGCCCGGTCCAGTTTTCCAACCCCTGGCCTGTGTTGTGGAAATAGGTGACCGCACCCCATTCAAGGGCGAGAATCAGGTCCGGGCGCTTGTCCCCATCGATGTCAGCCCAAACTGCGCTGGTGACCATTCCAATGTGACGAAGCTCAGGTGCGACCATGTCCGTGACGTCGACAAACCTACCCCCTTCGTTTCGGTACAGAAAGCTGCGTGGCGTTTCCGGATAGCGGCCGGGTACCACGCGGCCGCCGACAAACAAATCGATCTTCCCATCCGAATCGAAATCCCCCGCTGCGATCGCCCGGGTGCTTTCGGCGTCTGCTGGCAACATCTCCGACGGAGCCAGCGCGAACTTGCCGTGACCGTCGTTCAAATACAGCCGGTCATTGAGCAGCGCGTCGCCCGCCGGTTTCTCCACCCCACCTGATGCGATGATCAGATCGGCCGCACCGTCGCCATTGGCGTCGAAGAAAAGCGCGCCGACATCGTCCGAGGCCGCCGCCGCAGACCACGGTTGGTCGGGCGCCACTTGGAATGTGCCGCCAGGCTGGCCGATGAATAGCTGGCCCGATTGCCCGGCGGTACCGCTGACGAACAGATCAGGAATGCCGTCACCGTTCACGTCGGCAGTGGCGAGCGTGGGGCCGAGTCCATTCAGCCGGCGAGGTAACAACCGTTGACGGGTGAACTCGTCGAACGGCTTGAGCACGTTCGTGTGTTTCAAGCCCTGACTGACGGCTGATTCGTGGAAGAGCGCAGCCGGATTGGGTGGCGTGTGGAAGATCGCCGGTGAGACCTTCGGCTTTTCCGCCGAGGCGGTCGCGGGCTCGTTGATCGTGAGCGTCTGGTCGACCGGCAAATCCTGGAGCACTTGAACTTCGCCGCGGGGCCAGCGGATGGTCAGCTTCCGGATCACATCGTCTTCTCCGAGTCCGAAGTGAACGAGAGCGGGCTCGCTTGCGACGATGCCTCGCTCCGTGAAGAGCTGGCGGACCTGGACGCCGGACTTCGACTCGAGCCTGAGCTCGGCGCCGATGCCCGCGAGATTGGGGGCGACGCCTGCAAGCTGGATGACCGTGCGATGGCCGGACGTCGTGTCGTTGCGGATGACAGTGGGAGGTGCGTCGTAGTTCGCGAGGACCAGATCGAGATCTCCATCGCCATCCATGTCCGCGAGCACGCTGCCGAAGCTGACGCCGTTTTGATCCAATCCCCATTCGCTGGAAACGTTGTCGAACTTCAAGTCACCACGATTGCGATACGCCAGGGTGGTTTCGGTCCGGGGCTTCGCGTTCTTCCAAACGTTGGCGCGCGCCGCGAGGGTGGGGGCGATATTCTGCCTGTCGACGAGATCAGCGTCGATGAAGTTGCGGATCATTCCGGTCGTGAAAAACGCGTCGAGCTTTCCGTCATTGTCCAAGTCGGCGAGCCGCGCGGCCCACGTCCAACCGGTCGCGTCCATTCCCGTGAGATGGGCAACTTCCT
Organism: Opitutus sp.; assembly: GCA_039930205.1. Classification (GTDB taxonomy): domain Bacteria; phylum Verrucomicrobiota; class Verrucomicrobiia; order Opitutales; family Opitutaceae; genus Opitutus. The sequence goes on from JBDSPT010000402.1 coordinate 1,606, forward strand.
CGAAGCGGTCCGTACCGGTGTTCAAGTACACGGCATTCCACATGTACTGAGGGATGAGCTCGCTGACGCGTTCCATCTCCCAAAGGCCGCGCCCAATCTCCTCCATGCCGGCCATGAACTCCCCATGCGAGCGATCGCGCATGTCGGTGATGAAAAAATCGATCAGCCCATCATTGTTCAGATCGCCGGAGTCCGCGCCCATCGAGAAGTAAGTCACGTGGGGCAGTCGCTCATCGACGACGTCCGCGAAGGTGCCGTCGCCCTTGTTGAGATAGAACCGATCCGGAGTTTCGAAGTCGTTGGCGACGTATAGATCCGGCCAGCCGTCATGATTCGCATCGAACCAAATGGCCGTGTGCCCCTGGGTCAAACCCCAGATACCGGCCTTTGTCGTGACATCGGAGAACTTTCCGGCGCCGTCGTTGTGGAGAAGAAAGTCACGCCGGCCCTGCGGGCTTTTGGAAAAATCGAGGATGTTGGTGACGAGGTAACAGTCGAGAAAGCCGTCGCGGTCGTAGTCGGCGAAGACGGCGTGAACTGAGGCGTCCTTGATCGCCAGACCGTACTCGTCCGCGCGCTCGGTAAACGTGGTGTCGCCGTTATTGACGAAGAGCAGATTGGGAGCGTCGTAACGACAAACGTAGATATCGGGCCAGCCATCCTGATTGATATCGACGACGGTCACGCCGGTCTTGCTGGTTGAATCCGCAACGTCGACGCCGGCGGCTGGAGCGACGTTCATGAACTTGAACGGCGCGACTTGCAGGTAGAGGGCGTTCGGTCCGTTTTTCGAAACCGAATAGATATCAGGGCGCCCGTCGCGATTGAAATCGGCCACCGCAATACCTGTTTCCACCGCACCCAAGGTCAACTCGCGGAAACGATCGCCCCACATCCGCGGGTCGTTAAAAACATTGGGGACCGTCACCCCGCTGAATTCCGCGGGCACCACGGAAAATGCCTTGGCCCCCTCGGGAGGAACCGAGCGTGCCGCCAACGGCCGGGAATGATATTCGGGCGCGGAATACGCGGAGACGCCGACGACGAAGAAAACGAGGACGAATCGAAAATCACGCATGGGAGGGTTCGGAGAAA
>JBDSPT010000403.1:0-3210 GCA_039930205.1 Opitutus sp.
TACGAATACCGGCAAGCTCTTTGCGCTCGTGCTCGTTCGACTCAATCTTGCGCTTCAACGACTCGGCCATCTCCCGGTTCTTGTGGAGATACACGTCGAGCGACTGCTGCATGAACTTGCCGACGAATTCCTTGATCGACGGGCCGCCGGGCGCGATGTCGTTGGATCCGAGTTTCGTCTTCGTCTGCGATTCGAAGACCGGCTCCATCACGCGCACCACAATCGCGGCATCGATCGACTGCCGGACGTCGGCCGCATCGTAATCCTTCTTGAAGAAGTTGCGGACTGTGTCGACCAGCGCTTCACGAAAGGCCGCGAGGTGCGTGCCGCCCATCGTGGTGTGCTGGCCGTTGACGAACGCATGGTACTCTTCGCCATAGTGTGCGCCGTGGGTGAACGCGACTTCGATGTCCTCCGCTTCAAGGTGAACAATTGGATACAGTGGCTCGCCCGAAAGATTCTTCTGCAACAGATCCTTCAAGCCATTCTCCGAGCGGAACGGCTTGCCATTGAACGTCAGCGTGAGACCGCGGTTTAGAAACGCATAGTTCCAAATCATGTCCTCGATGAACTCGGGCCGGAACTTGAAATCCTTCCCGAACAGCGCCTCGTCCGGCGTGAACTCGATCAAGGTGCCGTTGCGCTCCTCCGTTTTTGTCGGCTTCGAATCCTTTTTTAGCTTACCTTGTTCAAATTCTACGACCTTGGTCTGCCCGTCGCGGAACGCCTGTGCGCGATAGCTCAAGGACAACGCGTTCACCGCTTTCTGTCCGACGCCGTTCAAACCAACGGCTTTCTTGAACGTCTCGCTGTCGTACTTGGCGCCGGTGTTGATCACCGACACACACTCCAGAAGTTTGCCCAGCGGGATGCCGCGGCCGTAATCCCGCACACGCAAGGTTCGATCGGTCAGTTCGACTTCGATTTTCCGACCCTGCCCCATCGTGAACTCGTCGATCGAGTTATCGATCGATTCCTTCAGGAGAACGTAGATGCCGTCTTCGGCGTGTGCTCCATTGCCGAGCCGGCCGATGTACATTCCGGGACGAAGTCGAATGTGCTCCGTGGACGAGAGGGTCTTGATGCTCGCTTCAGTATAAGCTTGGGCCATGCGTGGAGAAACACAGAGGACGCACCGCCGTTCGAGACAAGCGCAATAGCTGACCGATCACTGCGCGACCCCGCCTCGCCAAAGCGTTCATAAAACGCCAACGCCGCTCACCAGCGCTGCGGTTGCACCACCTGTTCCGCGCTGGCCGGCTGATCGAACGAAGATACGCGAACCCGGCCTCATGTCCCGGGTCAGACCTTGTCAGATTGAAGTACCTGCCGTACCCTCATTTGCCCCAACCATGAAAAAAACTCTCCGCTACATCCTGCTCTTCGTCGTCCTGCTGGTGCTCATCCTGTACGTGGCGGGAAAGTTTTTCCTCGGTTCAGTCGTCAAGACGACCGTGAACAACGCCGGTCCTCGTCTCACCCAAACAACGGTCGAACTCCTTGACGCTTCAATCTCCCCCCTCACCGGCTCAGGCACTCTGACCGGCCTCACCGTCGGAAATCCAAAAGGCTGGAGCGACGGTCGTGCGCTCTACCTCGGCAAGATGCATTTCGACGTGAAGCCGATGTCCCTCCTGCGCGACACGATCGATGTCAACGATCTCACCATCGACCAGCCGGAGTTCGCCTACGAAACGCATTTGATTTCCAGCAACATCGGCGATCTGATGAAGAACATCGAAGCCGCAGTGGGTGCAAAATCGGATACGCAGGAAAAACCCACCAAAGAGAAAAAATTGATTGTGCGTCATCTTAAGCTGCAGAATGCAAAAGTGTCCGTGGGGGTCGGAGGGGCTGCTCTCCCGCTTAACTTGCCGGATCTCGAGCTCACCGATCTCGGCGTCAAAGAAGGCGGATTGACGCCAAGTCAGCTCACCTTCGCCGTGATAAAAGAAGTTGTTTCATCAATCATGGGCACGACCACTCAAGCGAGTGTCAAGACCGGCGGCACGTTGGGAGCCGCTGCCGGCGACGTCGTCAAGAAGGCGGGAGCAGGGCTGCAGAAATTTTTCGGCGGCAAGAAAGCCGAGAGCGACCCAAAGAAGGCCGAGGCCGAACCCGCCAAGTAGTCCGTAACATCGACGGTCGTCAGCGTCCGATGTCGTCAGAGCGCCCGCGCGCGTTCGGCTCCGAACCCATTGCTTTCGACTCCGAACCCGCCGTAAACGCGTCGAGTGACGGGGAACCAACTCGCACCATCGCAGCCATCGCCGATCCCGATCTCCCACTGTAGGGCAAAGCCGCAGATCGTCCATTGACGAACCAGCGAGTGCCGATTCGGCTCCGGTAATGAAAATCACCTACTATCTCGAAGTCCTCTCGTCATGGTGCACGTGGGTGGAACCGACTTGGGCGGAGTTGAAGCATCGATACGCCGGCCGCGCCGAATTTCATTGGAAGATCGCCTTGATGAAGCCGGAGGATTTTCCGGTCTCAGCCGCTCAATGTGAATGGTTTTACCGTCGGAGCGGCGGCACCGTGATGCGGTCGCCCTTCATGCTCAACGCCGGTTGGTTTGAGCCAGAACGCAAAGGCGATTACATCGTCCCCAATCTCGTGGCTGAGGCCGGGAAAGATTTTGGCTATACGGGAGACGAACTTCGGATCGCGCTCAGCCGCGCGGGCGTACGGGAGGGTCGAAAAATCGGCAACATCGTTGAAGCAGTCACAGCGGCTTCTGAAGTCACCGGAGTTAATGCCGCCGAACTCCGTGCGCGCGCTGAGTCCCCGGAAGTAAGAGCGCGGGTCGAGGCCAGCACCACTGAGTTCCTCTCCCACCAGATCAATCAACGTCCCGCGTTCATTCTCGAAGACGCGATCGGCGACAAAGCCGTGTTCTCCGGGCTGGTTCGCCTTGAGCCGCTGGTCGCAACGATCGATGCGATGCTCTCCGACACCGGCGCGTACGCGGCGCATAAGGCGCATCACGGCGGGGTGCCGTCGAGCTGAACGGGCGAATTTAGTTGCAAGGCACGTCGGACGATTCACCAGCGCCGACATTGCGATGCGCCTTCACTGGTTGGGTCAGCCGCGGTGCTTCGCTGATTCGCGGGGCAACGTTGCAGTGTGCGCCGATTCACCTGCTGGCTATTGCACTGGATTCCTCGCTCCGCTCAGTCGCATCCAGGCAGTTCATGCTCGAAAAGACCT
>JBDSPT010000404.1:0-2614 GCA_039930205.1 Opitutus sp.
GACCGAGTGACCGAAACGGCTGAGTTCTACTCCCGCGAATCACGCTGATGGCCGCGAATCAGATCGGGTTGCCCACGGAACACACGGAAGACGCGGAAGCCGAACGGCATCTTCTTGCGCCGGCCGTTGACGTCACAGCGGAGGGACGACCGTTTGATAGCGAACCGGACCAAACGGAGGTCCCTCGATTCCAAACGAATCGAGTTACTTGAACTCCTACTCACCGCCTTCGCTCCCTAGAATTTCGTGTGATTAGCGTGATTCGCGGGAAACGTTTTCACTTCTCGTTCTAATTCTGTGTCATCTGTGTGTTCCGTGGGCCATTCTCCTTTCCTTATCCCTTCTCCATGCTCGAAGAACTCAAACGCGAAGCTTACGAAGCGAACCTCGCACTGCCGCGTGAGGGTTTGATCAACCTCACCTTCGGCAACGCTTCCGCGATCGATCGCTCGCGCGGGATCTTCGCGATCAAGCCGAGTGGAGTTGATTACACCGCGCTTAAGCCGGGCGACATGGTGCTCGTTGATCTCGAGGGCAAAAAGGTCGAAGGCGCGCTGAACCCCTCCTCCGATACGCCCACGCATCGCCGACTGTTCCTCGCCTTCGAGTCGATCGGCGGGGTCGTGCACACGCACTCGTCCCACGCCACCGCCTTCGCGCAGGCCGGGCGCGCCATTCCGTGCTTTGGCACCACGCACGCCGATTATTTTTATGGCGAGGTACCCGTAACGCGAAAAATGACCGCCGACGAAATCTCGCGCGCCTACGAATGGGAAACCGGCAATGTGATCGTCGAGCTGTTCACGGCAGGCAAAGTGAGCCCCTCGGATTTTAGCGGTGTGCTGGTCAACCGCCACGCTCCCTTCACCTGGGGTGCAACCGTGGCCAAAGCGGTCGAGGTCGCCGTCGCGCTCGAGTGCTGCGCGCACATGGCGTTCATGTCGTTGCAACTGGCACCCGAACTCGCGCCGATTGAAACGGCGCTGCTCAATAAACATTTTAATCGGAAGCACGGCCCCGGCGCCTACTACGGACAGAAGTAGATCGCGTGGCGTATTCAGACTGCGGAAAGCGGCGGCTCGACGCCGCTTTCGACGGCCCGCCCGTTCACCGTTCAGACCATGTACCTGGCATTCAATACGCACCCTCAGCAGGAAGACCCGTGACCTCTCCGATGTAGGAAGCGCGCTTGCGCGCGGTCGGAAAAAACTCTGATCGATCGCGCCGGTGACTCAGGCAAGGCCTTCCGGGTTAAAGCGTCGCCGTCGATCATCTCGGACGCTCGTCGCGCTGAGTTTAGATCGTTGGTCAGAAGCCCAGGCCTCGCGCCCGCACGGCCTTCTCCGCGTCTTCGTGCCTCTCCGATCCAACTCCCGCAACCAAACCGCGCGCGAGCGCGCTGCCTACCTCGAGTGGTCAAATTTCCCGATCATGTCCGCACCACCCGCCACTCGTAGGCCTTCAACTTCACCGCCGATCCCTCTCCAACCCGCGCCTCGCCGCCCCGGCCGTCCAGATTGACGGCGATCCAAAACCGCTGGCCGGTCTCTTCGATCCAGGGACAAACGATGGTGCCCGCCGTCGCCCTATAACATTCGGTGACGCCCGCGCGGGTCGCGTAGTGCACCACGATCTTTTGCAGCAGTTCGGCTCCCACCTCTCCTTCCGGCTGCGCGGCGAGGACCACAATCGCGCCCGCACCCAGTTTTCGCTCCGTCAGAAATGCCAGCGGCTCAAGCGCCAATGGGGTTCGCAGGTCACCGATCGAATGCGTATCCGCACTTCGGACGCGCAGCGCCGAACACCAGCCGGCCAGCGGCGCGCTCAGTCCAAACGCCTCGCCCGTCGCGCCCGTCGCCGTCACCGGAAACGAGTACACCGTCTCCACCCCGGCGAGCGCCTCGACCGCCCCGAGCCCAGCGTCCGTTGGCACCGTATGCTCTTTCGTGCGCGTGCCTGTGACCGGGGCACAAATCCACACGCCACCCGCCCGAACCATGGCTTCCACCCGCTGCAGAAAGTCCGCACTGACGTGAGGCATCATGGGCGTGATGAGCAGCTTGAGACCATCGAGCGAAGCGCCTTCGAAGCGAACGTCGCGATGCAAGCCTGCATCCAGCAACTGCCGATGCCACCGCATGATCGTCCCGTTATAGCTGACTTCGTTCGTCTTGTTTCCACCGAGCGGTTCCGTCTGCAGCATCGCCCGGCCCAAGTCTGACCAGGTGATCGCAACTTCGGCCGGAGCGGGCCGGCTTCCTCTCAACAGAGTCGCGAGTTGCTTCCGCGCCGCCTCAACCGCCTGCACCTGCGCATAGCCAATGGAAGGCTTAAACCACGCGCTCATGATGGCGCTGTGGGGCAGCTCACATCCCGTCCGTTGCTGCCGCCAAAGCCAGTAGCACACCGCCTCCGCACCGAGCGCGTACGACGAGACGGCTTCCGCGACGAGAAACCCGGCGGGATGCGCCGTCTCGTGATTACCGAACCAGCCGTTGTGCGAGACACTCGTCTCCATTAACCAATGACGCCGCCCCGGTTTGGCTGCCCGGAAGAGATCGTTGTCGAGCACCAGCGCATTCCAGTTCTCGTGGCTCGGATAATTGTCGAACGA
>JBDSPT010000405.1:0-4236 GCA_039930205.1 Opitutus sp.
GCCCGGGTGTGACTGTCGTCGACCGCAAGATCCGTGGTCGAGTGCTGCGCCAGCTCCCACAACTTCTCATCGCGCAGAGCCGTCATCTGACGGATCTTTTCGATTTCCTCCGGATAGTTTTTGTTTCCGAACGGCGTATGGCGACGACCGTAAACGTGAACGCCGTTCACGACGCGATAGTCGTTCATCCAGAACCAATTTTTCTCGTTCACCATTTGTCGCAGCAACTCGGGTGACGCATGTGAAACGGTCGCGCGCGTGCCGTAGAGCGCATCGGCCAGATAGGGCGCGAGACGGCGATAACCCTCCTCGTTCAGGTGCGCGCCGTTGATCGTCAACGGCGCTTTTTCCGCCGCGTACCAGGCGGTCGTGGGAGTGAAGAGATCGACGAAGCCGACCCCTTTGGTAGTCGCCACCTTCCGCATGGCCTCGGTGTAGAGCTTCAGATTCGCATTCTCCTTCACGCCATTCGGCAGGTCTCGTTTCGCCGAAAGGTCCTCAAACGCGATGGGCGAAATCAGCACCACCCGCGGCGCGGAGTGGCCGTTGTACTGCTGCGTCAACGTATGATCGACGAAGGCGGCAACTTCATCGGCGTAGTTCTGCACGCGCGAGGGACCATCGAACGACTCGTTGAACCCGAAGAACGCGTAAATGGTATCCGCTTTATTGAGTGTCAGCCACTCGTCGTCGGAAGGATAGAACCCCTTGCCCAGATGCATCGCGAATTCCGGCCGGTACTTCTCCGCTCCGGCGAATGCCCATTGCGTCTCACGTCCGGCGCGTGGCCGGTAAGCGGGAGTGTCGCCCGATTGACTCATGCTGCGGATGAACAACTTTTCTGTCGGATAACGCAGATGGAGGAGCGTCTCGAAATGCCCGAAGTACTGCATGCGTTCGCCGAGCGAATTTCCAATCATCACAATATGCTCGCCGGTCGCAGGCGGCGGCAGCGCGGGTGCGGCGCGGACCACGGCGCCCAGGGAAATGACAAGCAGGCTAAGGAGCGCGGGGCGGAAACGGTGGGGAAACGTCATGAGGTAAAAAGGATGCAGTCAGATTGAACCATCGAAAAAAGCCGAGAGACGCAGAGCGCACCGTGGAACGCGCCACGCGCGGAACCTGGCTAGGCGCAGGGACGACCTCGGCGTCGTCCCTTGCCAGTCAAACCCGGACGACACGGGGGTCGTCCCCCCGTTCGATCCCGGCCGTTGCTCTGGGTCTCTCTGGTTCAACGGATCCTGGTTAGTGCGCGAGCAGCCAGTCGCGCACGCGCGGGTTGAAGTCGTCCATGCGTTCCCAGTGAAACGCGTGGCCAGCGTCCGGATACAGATGCAGGTCGGCGCCCCGGATCACGCCCGCGACTTCCCGCGCCATCCACGCCGGCGTGAAAATATCCGCCTCGCCTCCGATCACCAGCGCGGGACACGTGACCCGCGAAAGCTCAGCCAGCGCATCGTGGTTCGCGCAGGCGACGGCTTGCGCTTCCAAGGCGTGCAGGGGCTGCGGTTCCGAACCCGTTGCCGCGTCCTGACGACCCTGCAACAGGTCCGCGAAAGCCGAGTCCGAGTCCCACGTCTCCTTCGCAAAAATCAGCAGTTGAATGTACTGCATGAACTCCTCCGGCCGGAGGCGCGCCTTCAGCGTTTTCATGTGCTCGAAGATTCCCACCGCATAGCGATCGCAGCGCGCCCAGGGACACATCAGCACCATCGATTGGACCGCGCGGGGATGCCGCAACGCCAGTTGCTGCGCGATCGTGCTGCCCATCGAGCACCCAACGACCCGCACCGCCGAAGTCCCGAGCTGCTCGAGCAACCCCGCGAGATCATCCGCCATCATCGCGCTGCTGTATGGGCCGGGCGGTTTGTCGCTTTGGCCGACGCCGCGATTGTCCGGGAGCAAACAGCGAAAGTTTTTCGACCAGTATGCGGCGTGTTTCTCCCAGACGGATCCGGGAGCGGTGATGCCCATGATCAGGAGCAGGGGTGGTCCACTGCCCTGCTCCGTGTAGTGGAGCTTGATCCCGTTCGTGGTAACGTGCGGCATGAGCGTCCCGGGGGTTACCGGCGGTCAAACGTCTGCGGCAGCAGCGTATCCGTAATCCAACGTCCGTCGTGAAGCGTCACGCCGTCCGGATCATTCATCGCCTGCGCGCCTTCGTCCTCGCAAATGACCCAGCCGCTGAACTGCTGCTCGACCAGCCAGCGCGTGATGCTCACGAAGTCGACTTTGCCTTTGCCCATGAGCGAGAACTCCGGCGCGCCGTCCCAGTCTTTGAAGTGCACCAGGTTGATCAGCGACGCGTAGCGCTTCATCATCTCCAGCGGATCCATTCCGCCATTTGCCATGTGGCCGACGTCCGGCGTCCAGCCCGTGACCGTCGGATCCAGTTGCTCGAGGATCACCGCGTAGTCCTCTGCGGTGCGGTTGGTGGAGGAATGCGGAGAGTTCGGATGATAGCTGCACGGCACGCCTGCATCCACCGCACGACGTGAAACGGCGTTCACGTTGCGCACCAGATTGAGCCGGCGCGCCTCGAGATCATGTCGTCCCGCCGGCAGCTGCACAGTGCAGAGCAGGGCGTCGGGAAACTGCTTCAGCAGCGCGATCGCGCGATCGGCTTCGATTCGTTCCTGCTCCGTTTCCTCCGCGCCGTTCCACGGCAGCGCCAAAGCGATCGCCGCAAGTTCCACCCGCGACCGGTCGAGCTTCTCCCGGAGTCGTCCCGCGTCGGCGAGCTCGCCCATCCAACCGTGGATCGGTTCGATGCCCGTGAAGCCAGCACGTGCCGTGACCTCGATCATGTGGTCCAGCTTGCCGGCATGGGTTTTGCCCGAGCCGTTCATGAACCAGGTGTAACACTCCGCACCGAAGCGGAAAGGAACCGTGGGAGTGACCCTCATTTGATCCTGGCGCTGCCGGACGTGTATCCGGCAGGAATGACAACGCGATCGAAGGGTGTCGTCGACTGGCCGAGCGCGAAGTCGGCTGGCGTGGCCGCGCGTTTCACCCATGCCTCCGCCTCCACGAAACCGTAGAAACTGGGCGCGAAAGGGTCGACCAGGGTGACGTCCGCGCGCTCGGGGACGTTTTGGCCCGTGAGTTCGTAGGACGCGTTCACAATCAGGCGCCGCAGACCTTCGTTCAAGAGATCGACTGCCGCTCCCATCGTGGAACAGAAGGCGCGGCCAGGTTTTCCGCCGGGCACTTGATAGTCACGCAGCCAGGCCATCGGCATCATCGGACGATTCTTTTCTCCCTCGAGCGCCGGTGAATCGGGAGCAAGCGACGTCGTCACTTCGCCCCGCAGCAGAATCTTCGCTTCGGGATTCAAGTGGGAAACGGTGTAGACATCACTTGGACCGAACACCTCGGTCACGCCGCGAAGCACGGGGCTGTCCGCGTTGGCCGGCTCGATGATCCCGCGCGCGCCCTCAACTTTGTGTTTGCCGTGGTGGGCGACCCAGGTTTCGCCGAGCACCACCGAGCCAAACTCCTTCCATTTCAAACCGTCCGTTTCGGCCGGTCCGGTAAACGCGTGAGTCGCGGTGCGGAGCCCGATGACGGGTTTGCCGGCCTGGAGATAATCGGCGATCATGCGGAGTTGCTCAGCCGGAAGCTGCCGGAAGCGCGTGGCGATGATCAACAGATCCGCCTTCGCCAGCGCTTTGAGGCCCGGGATATTCGTCTGCAAGTTCGGATTGATGATGCCCGTGGTGGGATCGATCGCGAATAACACGGTGCAGGTGAAGCCGTGATGCTGGCTGAGGATTTTCGCGAGCATCGGCATCGATTCCTCGGAACGATACTCTTCATCGCCGGAGATCAACACGACGCGATGACCGGAGCCCGGCTGGTTCGCCGCGCCGGAAAACTCCAGCCAGGAGGGCGACGGAGCAGCGAAAGCAGTCAACATGGGGACGAAGAGTGCGAGGAACAGATTACGGATCAGCATATCGGGGAAGTGCGAACGGGCCGAACGGGGTGATGGGAAGCGCACGAACTAGCCGCACAAACGGCATTCCCGCCAGATTTTTTATCCGCTCATCGCTGGCTCACGAATCGCGCGCTCGAGCGAAAGGTTACGTAGGGCGGGTCGTCTGCGCCCAGATGGTGCATCGTACCGGGACATATCCGTCCCGGTACAGCTCGTCGGGCTCAACCCGCCTGCCAGAAAAAGCTCCCATCGCAAAATGGCTCGAGCTCCACGGATTTCCTACTGTCCGCACGCAC
>JBDSPT010000406.1:0-5223 GCA_039930205.1 Opitutus sp.
ACAGCTGGTGGACAAAATTCAACGTCGCGACGACGGCCCCCTCGCTGACTCTCGATCAGCCCGTGGATGGCGCCATCGTCGCCGAGCTTCGCGAGAAATTTCCCGACTTTGTTCGCGCCTACGATGAGAACGGGATGCAGCCAGCCGGGTTCGTTCGTTACGGGGCGACGGTGCACACGCTCAACCAATTTCTCGGCGGCTATGCCGATCTGCTTGCCCAAGTGCGCAGCCGGCTCTTGCCCATCTGACTTCGCCCAAACTACCCTGCTTCCATGACTACGACCGCTCCTGCTCTCGCCCCGATGTACATCAACGGCGAATGGATTCGCCCGGCTGGACTCAATTCCACTCCCGTTTTCAACCCCTCGACGGGCGAAGTGATCGCCGAAACGCCGGTTGGAACAGTCGACGAGGTAAACGCCGCGGTCGAAGCCGCGCATGCGGCATTCAACAGCTGGTTCGAGACTCCCGCGGTCGAACGCGCGAGGGTCTTCTTTCGTTATCGCGAGCTCCTCCTGAAAAACTTCGACCAGATCGCCGCCACCCTATCCCGCGAACATGGCAAGACCCGCGGCGAAGCGCGCGGCGATCTTCAGCGCGGCATCGAGGTGATCGAGTATGCGACCGGCGTACCCGCGTTGCTGATGGGCGAAACGCTCGAGAACGTCGCCCGTGGCATCGATTGCGAAACCCTGCGGCAGCCGGTCGGAGTCTGCGTGGGGATCACGCCGTTCAATTTCCCGGCGATGGTCCCGATGTGGATGTTCCCCATCGCCCTCGTCTGCGGCAACACGTTCATTCTCAAGCCGAGCGAGGAAGTGCCGCTGACGGCCGTCCGAATCGTCGAGCTGCTGGCGGAAGCCGGTTTGCCCAAGGGCGTGCTGAACCTGGTTCACGGTGGTAAGGAATGTGTTGATACGCTGCTCAAGCACCCGAAGGTTCGCGCCATCTCGTTCGTGGGATCCACGGCGGTCGCGAAGTACGTCTACGAAACCGGCACCAGGCACGGGAAGCGCGTTCAGGCGGCCGGAGGAGCTAAAAATTTCATCGTGATCATGCCGGATGCGGAAGTGCAGAACACCGTGGCCGGCATAACGGGCGCGGCGTTCGGCTGCGCGGGAGAACGTTGCATGGCGGGGTCGACGGCGCTGGTGGTGGGTGAGGCTTCGAGCCGGGTCCTGCCGACACTGATCGAGGCCACCCGCGCCATGAAAGTTGGCCGCACCGATCTGGCCGCCGACGCTCAACCGGAGATGGGTCCGGTGATTTCAGCACAACACCGGGATCGCGTGCTTTCACTCCTGGGCCAGGGCGAACAGCAAGGCGGCAGGATGCTGGCGGATGGCCGGAATGTGCGGGTGGCTGATGCCCCCAACGGATTCTTCCTCGGCGCCACCATCGTCGAACAGCCTTCTCCTGTAACCAATATACTGATGCGCGAGGAGGTGTTCGGACCGGTGCTGAACGTTTTGCGCATGGACGACATCGACGCTGCCATCGAGATGGCCAACAAATCGGTGTATGGAAACGGTGCCGCGATCTTTACACGCTCCGGCAAAACCGCCCGTGAATTCAAGCATCGGATTCAGGCCGGCATGGTGGGCATCAACGTCGGCGTACCAGCCGCCATGGCGCATTTCCCCTTCAGCGGTTGGGGCGAATCATTCTTCGGCGATCTGCACGTGCAGGGCCGGGAAGGAGTCGCGTTTTACACCCAGCAAAAAGTCACGACCACGCGCTGGTTCGCGGACGGTGAAGGTGACATCTGGCGGAAATAAGTGGCGCGAGCGTTCGGCGCCGGCGCGGTGAGCCTTGCTTTTGAAACGACCATGCCGACTGCCGGGTCATTGCGGGAAGCAGAGCGACGAAGCAAACCGGGTGGCTCGCCACGGTGCGCTTCGCGCACCTCGCGATGACAATGAGGCGGCGTCCGGCTACCGTTTAAGTTAAACCGCTCCAGCTTCGCCCGCGCAGCTGAGCTCACGTGACACTCGAAGTTGGCATTCGGGCCAAAACGTCTTCGAGCTGGGCCAGTCGTACCGGCTTGACCAGGTGGGCATCGCAGCCCGCTTCGCGGGACTGTGCGCGATCGCTATCCTGGCCCCAACCGGTGAGCGCCACGATGTAGATGTCCTGACCCCACGAATACTCACGGATGCGACGGGTCGCATCGTAGCCGTTCAGTCCGGGCATTCCCACGTCCATCAAAATCACGTTAGGACGATAGTGCTCGGCGGCCTTCACTGCCTCATAGCCGTCATGGGCAAGCACCACTTCATTGCCCCGGCGTTCCAGCAGCGTTGCCATGCCGTGAGCTGCATCGCGATTGTCGTCGACCAACAAAATCCGGCGAGGGGTGCGTCGGGTAAGCGGTGGGGCAGGCGGCAGTGCCGCGGTCTGGGTCGACGTCGCCACCACCGGCAGTCGAACCGTGAACGTGCTTCCCAAATCCGGGCCTTTGCTCCTGGCATCGACGGTGCCGCCATGCAGCGCCACAATTCCTCTGACCAGGGCCAACCCGATGCCGAGTCCACCCGTTGATCGCTCAATGCTACGATCAACCTGCGAGAACATCTGGAAAATGGACGTCAACTCCGACTCCGGGATACCGATGCCATTGTCTCTCACGACGATTACGACTTCGCGGTCCTCGCGAACAGCGGTCAGCCAAATCTTACCGCCGCGCGGGGTGTACTTGGCGCTGTTGATGAGCAGGTTTGAGATCACCTGGGCGACACGGGTGTGATCGGCGTTTAGAAAAACGGGCTCCGCCGGCATTGAAACTTCCAAGAGGTGGCTTGCTGAGGAGATCACGGGATCCGCCGTTTCGATCGCCGTGCGTACGATCTCCGGCAACCCCACACGTTCCTGCCGCAACTCCATTTTGTTGGTGCTGATTCGCGAGATGTCCAGCAGGTCGTCAATGAGTCGAACCATATGGTTCAACTGCCGCTCCATCATCTCGCGCGGCTCGCGGATCGCCGCCGGATCGTGTCCGGCCAGCTGGATGAGTTGCAGACCACTCTGCAACGGAGCCAGCGGATTCCTCAGCTCATGCGCGAGCAGAGCGAGGAACTCGTCTTTCTGGCGATCGGCCCGCGTCAGTTCAGTCGCCAGCCGGCGCTGAGTTTCCTCCGCCGTCTTCAGGTCCGTGACGTCGGACGCGCTCCCGACAAAGCCGAGAAAATCACCTTTCGCAGTGAAGTTTGGATACGCCACCGTGAGCAGCCAGCGAAACTGTCCATCATGCCGCCGAAACCTCGCCTGACATTCGAAGCGCTCACAGCGGGAGAACGCATCCTGATAGGTTCGGACGTAGCCCGGGGCGTCTGCAGGGTGCAGCAATTTCAGCCAGGCCGTGGCTCGCAGCTCGCGGAACGTTTTGCCGAAGAAAGAGAGGTACTGCTGATTGACGAAGCTGACCCCGGCTTCATCCGTCTCAAAAATCAGCACGGGTGCGCTGTTCGCCAGGTTGCGCACGCGGAAGTCGCTCTCCCGGGCGGCAGCCTCGGCCTTTTTGCGCTCGGTGATGTCGGTTCCGGTCGCCGCCACGAAGCGGACGCTCCCACCGTCGTCCGTTACCGGCGCCAGACCGATGTCGAGCACCCGCTCCGTGCCGTCCGCGATGAAGTAGTTGGTCTCGCTGCGGAACGATCCGCCGTTGACCACATCCTCGACGGCGTGCCGAATGATCGCGACGAGCGACTCGGACCGGTTCCACCAGGCACACTCCCAAAACTGTTTGCCGATCACATCTCCGCGAACGAGACCGCACGACTCGAGGCAGGTGCGGTTGGCTTCCAGCACCACTCCTTCGACGCTGAGCAAGGCGGCGAACTGGGTTCCCTGTTCGAAGAAAACGCGAAACTTTGCATTGGCCTCCGCCGCGGTGCCCGCGGCCAAAGCTGCCTGCCGATAGCGCTCTTCGCTGGCGCGCAAGGCAAACTCCGCGCGCTTTCGGTCGGTGAGGTCGACGCCTTGGGCGAGGATGCCCGTCACTTGCCCGTCCGCATCTCGCAAGGGCTGATAGACAAAGTCGAGGTATCGCTCCTCCAAGGGCTGGCCTGGTTCACGTTGGAGCAGAATCGATAATTCTTTGCCGATGTACTCGACCCCCGTCGCATAAACTCGATCGAGCAACTCGGAAAATCCAAATCCCTCCAGTTCAGGGAACGCGTCGCGCATCGTCCGGCCGATCAATTCACGTTGGCCCACCAGTTCGTAGTAGCGATCGTTCGCGCGCTCGAACACGTGGTCGGGTCCACGAAGCACACACATGAAGGAGGGTGCCTGGCGGAAAACATCCGCCAGCCGATTCTCCTCTGCCTCGAGTTCTTTGACCAATCGCTCGTTCGCGACCTCGCTTTGCTTTCGTTCCGTGATGTCCCGAGTGGAACCAGCCACCGCTTCGATCGATCCATCGGCGGCGACCACGGGCACGAAGATGTACTCGTAGGCACGCGTTCCTTCCGCACTGGTATACGGCGTTTCGTCGCGGAGCGGTTGGCCGCTCGTGATGACTTGCTGGATCTGATCCTGAAGTCTCGCCGCAAGTTCAGGCGGATAATCGAGCTCGAAAAAATTTCGTCCCACTGCGTCGCTCAGCGTTTTACGCCAGAGCGTGAGCAACGCCGTGTTCACATAGAGAAAACGACCTTGTCGATCAAAGACGTAATTAAAGTCTGCAGTATTGGAGAGCGCAGTCTCGTAGATCCGTCGCTGCCGTTCCGACTCATCGAGGAGTCGCGTGCGCCCCACCTCCGCGGTCTTTTCGACCGTTACATCACGGAAGTACACTGTGATTCCATCGACCCCGGTGTACGGGTGAGCTTCGTACCATCGCTTGTGCTCCTCGTAGTAACCCGTGACGGCAGGCGCAGGCTCGTGCGCCTGCACCGCGCGATACACTCGCTCAAACTCCGTCCCTGCCAGCCCGGGATAAACCGCCCAAATGGTTTTCCCGAGCAGATCGCTCTGTCGGCAGCCCAGGAGCTTCTCCGCCTGCCGATTGATGTAAGTAAACCTCCAGTCGCGATCCAACGCCAAGAATCCGTCGGTAACGCTCTCGAGGATTCTCACCGTCCGATCTTCGGCCCGGCCGTCCGTTTGAGAAATCGGGTTCATCGCGCGGTGAAGGCTGACTGTGATCCGGACGTTTCCGGTCGGAGAAACGCTGTCTGTCGGCCACGGACATTTTCCTCCTCAATTGAACTCACAGTGCCA
>JBDSPT010000407.1:0-5032 GCA_039930205.1 Opitutus sp.
GCAAAGTCGGCTTGATCGCCGGATTGTTTTTCGGCCTCGCCTTCGGCATCAGCGGCATCGCATCCGCCGCGCTCGGCCGGCTGGCGGATCACACGAGCATCGAGCACGTGTTCTACCTTTGTGGATATCTCCCGTTGATCGGTCTGCTCACGGGATTGCTCCCCAACGTCGAAGCGAAGCGGTAAACGCCTCTCCGTCAGAACGGAACCGCGACGTCGTTGAGTTTTGAATCGCCGGAACTTCTCCCATCCGAAGTGTCGTAACTCTCTAACATGCCACCCCGCTTCCTGGCCGTTCTCTTGCTCGCTGGCGGTGTGATCGCACGCGGGGAGACGCCGACCGAATCCGCGATCGCGCTTTACCGAGCCAAAGACTTTCCGGCCGCGAAGTCCGCTTTCGAACAGCTTGCGGCGACCGAACCCAACAACGCCGAGACCCAGTTCTATCTGGGGGTCATTGCGCAACGTCAGGCCGACGTCGACGTCGCGATCCAACATCTCGAGCACGCGACCCAGCTGAATCCGGCGAACTCGACGTACATGCTCGAGCTCGGCGGCGCTTACGGCATGGCCGCGAAAAAAGCAGGCCTGCTCAGTAAAATGACCTGGGCCAAAAAGTGTGTCGCTGCGCTTGAGCAAGCCGTCGCGCTCGATCCCGAAAGTCTCATTGCGCGCAACGGGCTCATCACCTATTACCGCGAAGCGCCGTCATTTGTCGGTGGTGGCATCGACAAGGCGTACGTTCAGGCCGAAGAAATTCGCAAACGTGACCCGATCATGGGCGCGGCCATTCTTGTCCAACTCTACGCGTCCGAAAAAAAGTGGGACAAGGCCTTCGAAACTTACGACGACGCCCTCAAGGCACATCCTGACAGCTATAATCTCCTGTTCGGTTTGGGGCGCGGGTCAGCTCAGTCGGGTTTGTTCTTGGAACGTGGAGAACAAGCCCTTCGCCGCTGTCTCGAACTGACACCCGGCAAAGGCGAACCCGGACCCGCCGCCGTTCGCTGGCGTCTCGGTAACATCGCTGAACTCAAAAAGGATCTCCCATCCGCGCGCGCCGAGTACGAAGCGTCGTTGAAAGCGGACCCAAGCTTCGAGGCTGCGAGCGCTTCCCTGGCGAAGTTGAGCCCCGAGTAGGAGTGAGCGTGTGCTGCCCGTTCGCGCGACGTCGGATAATGCGTTCACGTTTGCGCCGGGATGCGGCCGCGGCTTCCCCCTTGCGCACCAAGCGCCGGACCCATGAGCTAGCTTCGCATGGCTGAGACGCCCTTTGTAGTATTGCGAGACGTGATCAAGCGCTTCGGCGACGGTCCTGTCGTGCTGGATCGGATATCGCTGTCCGTCGAACAAGGAGAGTTTGTCAGCTTCATCGGTCCCAGCGGCTGCGGAAAATCGACGCTGCTTCGTCTGATCGCCGGACTCACTCCTCTCTCGGAAGGAAAGCTCACGGTCTCGGGCCAGTCGCCAGAAGACAATCCCGCTGACCTCGCCTTCGTCTTCCAGGAGCCGACGCTGCTTCCATGGCTCACGGCCGGGCGCAACGTTGAGCTTCCGCAGAAACTGCGCGGCATTCCGGCTCCCGATCGATCCGCCACTCGCGAACGTGTGCTCGAAATGGTTGGACTTAACGACCGTTCCAATGCCTACCCGCGCCAACTTTCTGGCGGACAGAAGATGCGCGTATCAATTGCACGAGCACTCTCGCTGTCGCCTAAAGTGCTTCTGCTGGATGAACCCTTTGGCGCGCTCGACGAGATGACCCGCGAGCGCCTTAACGAGGAGCTGCTGACGATCCGCCAGCGACAGGCATGGACCGCCTTCTTCGTGACCCACTCCGTCGCGGAAGCCGTCTTCCTTTCCAATCGCGTCATCGTCATGTCGGCGCAACCCGGTCGTGTCCACGCGGACATCCCGATCGATCTCCCCTACCCGCGAACGAGCGAGACTCGGCTGTCGCGAGTTTATCAAGATACCGTGGCGAAGGTCTCGCTTTCACTCCGGGAGGTCTCGTGAACGGCATGGCTGTTTACAGGCCATCGCGCGTCGAAGCGGAGCCGCGAACCCACGGCACTAAACTGCGGATGGATCCCCGCTGACGCCGCCGCCAAGCCGACTCACTCCCCCGCCGTGTCACGCCGTTTTCTTCAGCTCCTCCTCCCTGCGATCACGGGCGCCGTCGTTATCGCGCTGTGGTACGCAATTCATCTCGGTCTGTCCGAAGATCTTCGATTCCTGTTGCCCACGCCGGACGCGATTCTCGCCGCGATGCGGGAGAACGCCGGCGCCCTCGGTCGTGCCACTCTCAATACCACGATCGGCGCCCTCCTCGGCTTTCTTGCAGCGGTGGTCGTGAGCGCTGCGTTCGCCTTGCTGCTCTCGCTCTCCCCTCTCGTGCGCACCAGCCTGTATCCCTACCTCATGGCGTTGCAGATGACGCCCGTGATCGTTGTCGCACCCATCCTCGTGTTGTGGGTGGGCGCCGGGATCAAGAGCGTCGTCGTCATCACGTTTCTGATCTGTTTTTTCCCGATCGTAGTAAACACAACCCAAGGTCTGATCTCGACCGATCGCAACCACGTCGAACTCTTCCGCATGTGGCGCACGACTCGCCTGCAACAATTGCTTCATCTGCGGGTGCCCGCGGCGCTGCCCTATTTCTTCACCGGCCTTCGGATCGCCGCGACCCTCGCTCCAATCGGAGCTCTGGTGGGAGACTACACCGCCGGCAGCTCTGCGGGCGACGGAGGCGGTCTTGGGTTCCAAGCCGTCATTTATTCCAGTCAGGCCAAATATGCCGCGCTCTTCGCCACCGCTGCGGTGACGTGCGCACTCGGCTTTTTGTTCGTTGCCGTGGTTGTCTCTGCAAGCTGGCTGTCACTACGGCACTGGCATGATTCGTTCGAACGCAGCGACCTCTGACTCAGCGCATTCGATACGCGGCCGGTTGTCGCAGAGGCGGGCGTTGCAACCGCGCATTGCATCGGACCGCACGCCGGCTCACGATTTTCAACTCCTATGAAAGCACTCTGCGCTTTGGTCGTGTCGTTCGCCCTCGGTTCACTCCTGTCCGCAGCGGACCAGCCGCCGTTTAAGATCTCCGTCCAACTCGATTGGGTCGCAGAGCCCGAGCATGGAGGATTCTACCAGGCACAGGCGAAAGGCTTCTTCACCGAAGAGGGATTGCAGGTCGAACTCATCCCCGGTGGACCCAATGCGCTGGTCATGCCGAAGGTCGCAACCGGCCAGGCGGATGTCGGTCAAGCCGACAGCACGAACACTCTGTTGCAGCAGGCGGAAGGGTTGCCCGTCGTTCAGTTCGGCGCGGTGTTCCAGGACGATCCGTCCGGCCTGCTGGTGAACGCCGACAGCTCAGTTCACAAATTCGAAGACCTGCAGGGGAAGACGATCATCGCCCGGCCCGAGTGGGCGTTCATTCAGTATCTTCAGAAGAAATACGGCCTGAAGATCTCAATCGTGCCGCAGAATTTCTCCGTGGCGGCTTTCCTCGGCAACAAGGAAGCCATTCAACAAGGCTACTCGATTGCCGAACCGTACCACATCACCAAGGCTGGCGGAAAAATGCCGCGCTTCCTTTCGACGTGGGACGCGGGCTTTCGCGCGTACGCGGTCTTGGTGACGAACCGCAAGTTTGCGCGCGAGCACCCCGCGCAACTCCGCGCGTTCATGCGCGCTTACATTCACGGCTGGAAAGACTACCTCGAAGGTGACCCCACTCCCGCTCACGAAGCGCTGAAGCAAGCGAACGCCAACAACACCGATGAGTTCATGCTGTTTTCGAGAAAGATGATCATCGACGGAAAGCTGGTGACGGGCCGCGACGGCGCCCGAGGCACCGGGCAGATTGGGCGACTCGATCCGGCCCGCTACGCGACACAAATCCGCCAACTCGAAGAACTCGGCGTGCTCAAGCCTGGCAAGGTGGCCGTCGACCAGGCGATCACGACGGAGTTTCTGCCGGCGGCAAAATAGAAGAACCTCGGAAACTCGCTTCCGCACCCAATTTCTGAGCGACAAACAGGCATTTCGGTCAATCCTACTCATCTTAATCCGATCACCGAAAACGAGACCCAGCCCTCACCATGCCCCCCGCGCTCGATGTTTCCCGTAGTTCTCCGATGGAAAGAAGTGGTATCTCGCGTCGTGATTTTCTGACCAGTGCGGGCAAAGGTGCTGCGTTGAGTTTGGTCGGAGCAGTTCCCGCGCTGGCAGCGCTGGAGCCGTCCTCACCCACCCCGGCGGTGCGAATGTACGCCGGACACCAGCATGACCACACCCCGACCACGTTGAAGCTGCTCGCGGCTTTTGGGGTCACTCACATCTGCAGCAGCGTGCCATCGGCAAAAATGGACGAGCGATGGAGCGTTGCTGGACTCACTTCGTTGCGAGAGCAGGTGGAGTCATTCGGCATCGCGCTCGATTGCGTTCCCCTGCCACTCAGTTCCCGCGAAATTTCCAAGTCCGAGTATCCGGAGATCCTGCTCGCCAAAGACCCTGAGCGGGACCGCGCGCTGGACGACTTGTGTCAGATGATTCGTAACGCCGGTGCAGCCGGCATTCCGATGGTGAAGTACAACCTCACCTTCCTTGGAGTCGTTCGCACCCAGCCCGCGAAATCACGCGGTGGCGCGACGTCAACCGCCTTCGATTTCGCGCAGGCCCGGGCCGAGAGTCAGACACTGGCGGGGTCGATCAGCGAAGAGATTTATTGGGATCGCATCGCCTATTTTTTGAAGCACGTGGTCCCGGTGGCGGAAGAGGCCAGGGTCAAACTCGCTTTGCACCCTCAGGATCCAGGATTTCCGATCGGCGCGAGTTATCGCGGAGTTCACGCCGTCCTGAGCACCGTACCCGGGCTCCAGCGCTTCATCGAAACCCAGCCGAGCGCGTACCACGGGCTCAATTTCTGCCAGGGCACGATTTCCGAAATGTTGGCCAGGCCTTCGGCCGAGATTCACGATGTGATTCGCTGGTTCGGCTCCCGCGACAAAATCTTCAACGTCCACTTCCGC
>JBDSPT010000408.1:0-5420 GCA_039930205.1 Opitutus sp.
TGTTCGCGAGGCGGAACCCGACCATCGCGAACTCGCTCGCCGGCGGGGGGCGTGGAGCCGCCGGAGCAGAGGCATTTATCGAATGTTCGCCACGCTTCACCTGCTCGAGCGATTGGAAGAAACGCGCCAGCTGGGCGAACGAGTCGTATCCGTAGAAGTCATCGGCGTTGATGACGGCGAAATTCTCGTGCACCGCCTCGCGTGCGCACCACACCGCGTGACCCGTGCCCCAAGGTTTCTCCCGCCCGCCGGGCGGAAGTGCCCCACGCGGCATACAATCGAGCGCTTGGTAAACGTAGTCGACCGCCACGCGTCCCGTGTACTTGGCACCGATTTGATCGCGAAACACCTGCTCGAATTCGCGCCGGATCACGAAGACGACTCGATCGAATCCCGCCCGAATGGCGTCGAACACGGCATAATCCAGCACGGTCTCACCTGATGGACCGACCGGATCGATTTGTTTTAACCCGCCGTAGCGGGAGCCCATTCCAGCAGCGAGGACGAGAAGCGTAGCGTGCATTCCTCGCGAGCAGAAGCGCTGCACGCGTTCTGGGCAAGGCGCGAGCGCACCACGCAAGTTTACGCCGCTCGCGCCCAACGCATCGGCACTCGATCGGATCCCGCCATGATGCGTTCGTGCAAGCGCGCGTCGATGTTGCGGCCGCCGATCGGCAGCACGAGTGAACGCCCGCTGATCTTGCCCGCGAGCAACGCGGCCACGCCCACGGCGCCGGCACCTTCTGCGACGATTCCTTCATCGCGCGCCAACATCCGGATCGCCTGCGCGATCTCAGTTTCGCTGACGGTGACAACGTCGTCGACCAGCGGAGCCGCCACGGCAAAACTCGTGCTTCCAACCCGACACACCGCCAGGCCGTCCGCCAGCGTTGGCGCGAGCAGCGAGGCGCGGGGTGCTCCATGGAGGCAGGCAGCGAGAAAGCCGGCCGCATTCTCCGGCTCCACCGCGATCACCCGCACACCGGGCCTGATCGCTTTCACCGCGGTCGCCACTCCCGCCAGCAATCCCCCTCCACCCACCGGCACGACGATCGTATCCAACTCTCGGACCTGCTCCAGGATCTCAAGTGCAACCGTACCCTGGCCGGCGATCACGCGAAGATCGTCGAAGGGGTGCAGGTGCGTCGCTCCCGTGGCGGCGGCCAGACAGTGCGCATGCCCTTGGGCGTCCTCGAACGTTTCGCCGTATAGGACCACGTGAGCGCCCAGGCCTCTGCACCGCGCGATCTTAACTGCCGCAGCACCCGACGGCATGACCACGGTCACCGCAACTCCGAGCGCTCCACCATGAAACGCGAGACCAAGCGCGTGATTGCCCGCGGACGCCGCAACGACGCCGCGTGAACGCTCGGAGTCGGACAGGCTCAGCAGGGCGTTGCGCGCTCCCCGTTCCTTAAAAGAGCCGGTGCGCTGCAGGTCCTCGCGCTTCAACCACACACCGGTACCGATGACCTGCGCGATGGCTCGCGCGGGATTGCAGGGGGTCAGGCGCAATCCACCCCGAAGGCGGAGTTGCGCCTGTTGAACATCGGCGAGGTTGAGACGAGGCGTTTTCATGGGAAAATAAAAAAGCCCTGAGCGAATTGCTCAGGGCTTCGGAGAGTCGTGGAGTTCTCGTTGTGATTACATCGCCACGCACCGCCGCCCTGGGAAGGCGCGAATAATAATCGCGACGAGCATCAGGTGGGCTTGGAAGTTCATGGGAGGAAAGCCGCCAACCAATCAACGCCCCGCAAAATGTCCAGCCTCCGCTCGACGCCTGCCTCCCCGCGCCCCCCACGCCCCGTGGTTAGCTCCGATTGCAACTTTGTTCGTGACCGTCCCGCGTGCGACGCAATCCCCGTCCCCTCATCAATCCCGAACCGCCAAACCCCACTTGTCACGTAATACGTGACAAACACTGGTCGCAGATCGACCGATGGATGTTCAGCCCAGTGAGCGTCCGGCACGCCGATGCGCGAGCCACAGGAGCAACAACAATGTGCGCTCCGCATCAGGCATCGCGGACTGAGACTTGAGAAATTCGTGCACCCGACTGCGAGGCACACCGAGTATTCGGCCGAGCTTTACCTTGTCACCGCGCACAGCCATGAGAGGAAGGACCGCGGCCGCCAGTGCCGTCCACATCGGCGTGCTTCGACCGGGTCGCAAGGTCGCACCGCGTTTGACGGGACGCTTGGCGAACTGCGCATTCGCAAGTCGCGTCAATTCCTGCGCGACCTCCACCAAGGCATCGCACACGGCGAATGCAAGATCGAGTTTCGGGTGAACACGCGCATTCATCTTGTCACGTATTACGTGACAAACCCGCTCGAATGGGGATGCGGAGGTTTGCGCATTAATACGTAGGGCGGAATGCGATCACCGCCGGGGGCCGGGGATGTCAGAGGGGCGGGGGGGTGGATGCGCGGGGGGTGAGGCGTGAGTCGGTGAGTGCGTGGATCGGAGGTGGGCGGCGAGTCGGCGGGCGGGAGGATTCGGGATTTTCTTTGGCGGAAACGTGCGGCAGGATTGCCCGATGACTTCGCCGGCTTCGCCGCAGACTTGTCCGCGTATTCGCATTTTGGCCACGGGCGGGACGATTGCGGGCGTTCAAACCACAGATGCTTCTCGCAGCTATCTGCCGGGCGCGTTCTCGATTTCGGCGCTGATTGCGGCGGTTCCGCAATTGACGTCGTTAGCCGAGTTGGAGGTTGAACCCGTCGCCGCGATGGGCAGTCAGGACATGGACGAGCGAGTGTGGATGAAACTCGCTGATCGCGTGCGAGTCGCGCTCGCAGATCCCACGATCACCGGTGTCGTCATCACTCACGGCACAGACACGATGGAGGAAACAGCGTTCTTCCTGAACCTGGTCGTCGCCTCGACAAAGCCGATCGTACTCGTCGGGGCGATGCGCCCGGCCACCGCGATCAGCGCGGACGGTCCCATGAACCTGTTCAACGCCATCGCCGTGGCCGCCCACCCCGAGGCGTGTGGTCGAGGCGTACTTGTTGTGGCAAACGACGAGATCCATTTCGCCCGCGAAGTCACCAAGACCAACACGACACAAGTGGGCACCTTCCGCGCCACGCATCGAGGCCTGGCGGGATTGGTCAACGCGGGTCGACTTCATCTGTACGCTCCTCCGGTCCGACGGCACACCACTGCGAGTGAATTCGGTGATGTCCCCGCCGTGAGCGAGCTGCCGCGCGTTGATATCGTTTACGCGTATGCAGGCATGCGTCGCGATTCCATCGATACAGTGGTGAAGTGTGGCGCGCGCGGGTTGGTGATCGCCGGCGTGGGCGATGGAAATCTCAACAGCGAGTCACTCACTGCGGCCGCCGCGGCGGCAAAAAACGGCGTTGCCGTCGTGCGCAGCTCGCGCACGGGTGGCGGCGTCGTGGAACGAAATATTGAAGTCGACGACGATGCGCTCGGGTTCGTCGCGGCCGATGAGTTGAACCCGCAGAAAGCACGCGTGCTGCTCATGCTCGCACTTACTCGCACGCGCGATCCGGCCGAGCTGCAGCGCGTGTTCTTCACCTACTGATTACAACGTCGCGCGCGCTCACGTCCGCCTGCGCCCGCGCCCCAGCACCTCGTCAAAGCTCGGGCCCAATCGGGCGCTCGAGCATTTTAATAAACGCCTCAGCCACGCTCGTGAGCGCGCGGATCTTCCGGACTTAGCGACGTGACAGTCCACGCCCTCACGGACGTGGCTACACCATCAACTAATCCTGCCCAAAGCGGAGGAAGTGGAGCCGTGGCGGCGGCAGTACAGCTGGATTTCTTCGTCTCCATGCTTCTCGCAATGGCTTCCCGGGCGAACTCTCAATGAACCAGGTGCGTGTGATCCAGGTGCGTGGTCTTCGCCTGACGCGCGCTCACGGGTTTGGCGCCCTGTCGCCGTCCGTTCGGTAACTTCACCGCGTTCAGAATGACAAACATTCAGGTCGCCCGTTCGCGGGGGACATTGAGCGGGCGGGCCTTGCGGCCACCGGAGTTTACGTTCACCTCCTTCGGGCGTGGACGCCTCGTTTCAACTTCCGGTCTGGTTCGATCTCGGCGCCACCCTGGCCTTCGCCGCCACCGGAGCGCTAGCGGCGATCCGTCGCGACTACGACATTGTCGGCGTCTTCTTTCTCGCGCTCGCTTCGGGCATCGGTGGTGGCCTGATCCGTGATGGGGTGTTCATCCATAGTGGCGGGCCGACGCCACTCCTCACCGATCCGCGCTACATCGAAGTGGTTGTCGGTGCGACCGTCCTGGCCGTGCTCTTCGGGCGTCACCTGCAAAGTTTCCACCGCGTCATCGCGATCATCGATGGTGTGGGCCTCGGCGCATATGCGGTCTACGGCGTCCAAAAATCCCTGCACGCCGGTCTCGCGATTCCCGCCGCTCTACTGGTCGGCGTGATCAATGCCGCCGGTGGCGGTTTACTTCGGGATATCATCACCAGGGAAGAGCCCCTCGTGTTCAAACCCGGACAATTTTACGTGCTCACCGCACTCGCGGGCGCAGTGACGTTCGTATTCCTGACGGTACAAACGCAACTCGACGCGACACCCGCGGCGCTGATTGCGATCGGCCTGACCTTCGCATTCCGGGTCTTGTCGATCGCGTTCAACTGGCGCACCTCGCCCATTGCGCGAGCCACAGCCGTGTCACCTGTGCCGAGCGAGCCACCGACCAAATAGATCGAGCACGGCTCAACAGACCTTGGCGAAAATAGCGGAATCGAATCCTCTCCGGCGCCTGCCCCAAAAATTGAATCAACGCTCTCTCGCGCCACCCTGCTTCGTCGGAGCACCGGCACGTAGTGATCCTCGCCTTTCCTATCGTCTGGAACCACTTCGTCGGTCCCCCACTCCTTTTTTCGTCGACTGCATTCCAGTCTCTCGCCGTGGCATGAACATGTTGAAAGGTGAGCAGGGCACCGATTACGGTTCGGTCCGGGACGGCCCGCGCTCCTCGTTCGCCCCGTTAATGTGCCCGTACCTTCGGATTCAAAATAACTTCATTTCCGGTCTCACGTCCGGAGCCGTCAAAGGATAACTCCATGGCAAAAGTCCTCATCGAAAACCTGGTCAAAACGTATCCCGAAAAGGGAGGTCCAGGCGTGACCGCGGTCAAAGGCATCAATCTCTCCATCGAAGATCGCGAGTTCATGGTGCTGGTGGGGCCCTCGGGCTGCGGAAAATCGACGACTCTCCGAATGATTGCGGGTCTCGAGGAGATCACGGGCGGAACGATTGCGATCGACGGCAAAGTGGTGAATAGCGTGCTGCCCAAGGACCGCGACATCGCGATGGTTTTCCAAAACTACGCGTTGTACCCGCACATGTCGGTGTACGAGAACATGGCGTTTGGACTAAAGCTCCGGAAATTTCCCAAGGCCGAGATCGAGGCGCGCG
>JBDSPT010000409.1:0-3436 GCA_039930205.1 Opitutus sp.
GGGACTGCGTCGCTACCTGGCCCACTACCGCCGCGAACGGGAACTCCCTGTCAGCTACTCTCAGCTGCTTTCGTTTCATGAGGCGATCCCTCTGCCCGATGCCGACGGCCGACCGACGCTGTGGGATAGCGTGATCTATCGTTCGGACGAGATGGCGCCGCTCTACGAAGGGCTGAAGCGCATCTACGCGTTGCTGAAGGTCGACGGCAATTTTTCGGTGGTCGAACATCTTTACGTCGACCGCGTCGATTTTTGCAGCTTCGGAAACTCGACGCCGTTCCGCATCCGGATCGTCAATGCGTACAACGACAATCAGGATTACTTCTATATCAAGAAAGCGGATGCGTCGCGCGTCTACGGTTTGGAACTCGAGCATCTCCTTTCGCCCAACCGGCTCAATTTTCTGACCAGCGGAAACACGTTGGTGGAGGAGCACATCGTCGGCATCCCCGGCGATATTTTCATCTCCGACTGGCTGGAGAATGAAACGCTCAAGCCGGTCCGAGTCGCGAAAGAGATGGTGAAGTTCAATGAGCGCTGCTTCATGCGCCTGCTCGGCGACATGCGATCGTACAACTACGTCGTTGTGATCACGCCTGATTTTGAAGGATCGCAGCTGCGAATTCGCGCGATGGACTTCGATCAGCAGTCGTACAACGGCACCAAGAATTTTTACCTGCCGCAATTCTTCAAGGAGAACGCCGCGGTCGTGCGCTACTGCACGAAACATCTTCACGTGAAAACGGCGCTGCAGTATCAGCGCGAGGAACAAACGCTCGTCTTTCAGCGTGCCGAACTCGCGGCTCAACGGCTCGGTTATTTGCTGGATCAGATGTCAGCCGACTCGATCGCGCCGATTGAAAAGGTGCACGAGCTCCGCGCCGGTCTCTCCGATCATTACGGCCGCTCCGAGTACCTGCGGTGCGAATCGATGGGCGCTTTGGTTCGCGAGAACCTGGAATCAATTCGTCTCCAGATCGGCCGCCCGGCCCGACCCGAGTTGCGTCCCGGCCTGGATTGAACGAACGCGACTCAGCCGGAAGGATGCTGTCGCCCGCGAAGCACCCGAACGAGCACGATTTAATATCCGCGGCGTGAGCCGATCCACCGAATAGTAAATAGCGCGGCGTCTCCGAACCGCGGTTTGCCCGCTTGAGCGTACACCGCGAAGGTTGCCCTACTTCAAACCGCTTTCGCGTAATCTTCGGGGCCATTTCATGGACCCAGCTTAGCCGTAAGCGGGCTGAGCGGCACCGATGCTAATGGCTTCCTCTTCTTCCGCCTCTTCGGCGGGGAGTTCTTCCACCGGCGCAAATCGCTCGGAGGAAAAGCCGAGTTCCTGCTTACCTTGATGAAAGGGATCCGGCGGGTTCTTCAGTTCTTCGAGCAGCAATCCTACGGTCGCGCTGTCTCCGCCGCGCACGATCTTCTCTCGTCCAAGGAACACTTCGCGGATGGTATAAACATCGCCCTTTATGGGTAGCTGTTTATACAGCGCTTGAATGATCGGAGGGAACGTATCGTTGATGCAAACGACTTTCTGACCTTTTACCATGGGACGAACCAATGTGGTACGGCCAAAATCAGGAAGCAAACTTCCTGTTGGAAGGTGCGGCCGACCCATTCACGCTCAACGGTGGTCAGTCGATGCGGCCTTCGTCGAAATCGATCAGGTCCGGCACACTCCTGATTTCGTCTTCCCGGTCCGCGCATCCCATCGCAGTCAGCGCAATTTTCAAAAACTCGCGACCTGCCGGGGTCATTCCTTTCTGCGTAAGTTCCCGATTCCATTTCGCGGCCTGAACGTCGCTCGGAAGCAAAGTCTTCAACTGCTCCTCCAGTTCGGAATCCGTCTCCGTTGTGAATACAATTTTTTCCACCGCTGCGGGATCGATGCCAAGGTGCAGGCACAGGAAACGGTCGAGCCCACGCTTGTAGTTTTTCGCGTAGCTCGGGGGCAGCGCGCCGTGTAGCTTCACGTACCGGCACTTTGCCAAAAACCGTGGGAAATAAAGCAGACCCGTCCCGGCATGCGCAAGGTAGGGCGACGGCAAGCAGGTAAGGACGTCGCCAGAGGATCCAGGAATTGGTTTCGAAGGCATGAGCGAAGCGCGACCAGCGCGAATGCAACCGACCGTTCCGCTCGCACCCGACACCGGCAAGCCGAATCGCGTAGCGGAGATAAGATCCGCACGGAACGTGCGCGAAACCACGCGGTCCGACCCGCTCCACCTTTTCCTTCCACCAGTTCATCTGCATGCATCATCGTCGATTGCTCCTGCTCCTGCTGTTGGGCATCGCAGTCATCGCGCGGGGAGCCCCAGCCGGCACCCGCGACGTTGCGAAACTCTATTTGGATTTTTGTAGCGGCTGCCACGGCCCAAAGATGGAGGGAGGAAAAGGCGGGAACCTCGTCGACAGCAAATGGCAACACGGTGGAGACGATGCCCGTTTGCTGGTGAGTATCCGAAAAGGTTATCCCGGAGCCGGGATGCCAGGCTTCGCCAACGCGCTCTCTGAAGCTGAGACGCGTGCGATGATCACCTATATCCGCGAGACCGCGACGCACCGGATCGATCCCCCAAAAGGTGAGGAAAGTCCACTGCCCTTCGGCGTTCAACATAGCGAAGAAACCGACTATCGGATCGAAGTGGTGGCTGATGGTCTCGAGGTTCCGTGGTCGTTTGCATTTTTACCGAATGAAAAACTGCTGGTCTCGGAGCGCGTCGGCCCGGCTCCGACTGATCGATCACGGTGTGCTTCAGCCCGCACCGATTCGCTGTGTGCCGAAGGTCGTCCTGAAAGATGAAGCAGGACTCATGTGCGTCGTCGCCGATCCGGAGTTCGCCGAGAACCACACCCTCTACCTCTCGTTCAGCGATCCCGGCGACGACGAGAGCTCAGCGATGACGAAGATCATCCGGGCGCAGCTGAACGAAGGCGGGCTCGAAAACATCGAAACGATCTTTGCTCTCCCCCGTGAGCAATATCAGAAGAGCTTCGTGTTGTTCGGCGGCCGCATGACGGTGAGCGGGCCGTATTTGTTCTTCAGCGTTGGGGAACGCGGGATGGAGGAAGCGGCCACCGGGCAGGCGCAAGATCTCACCAAGCCAGTCGGAAAAATCCATCGCGTGTTTCGGGACGGCACGATTCCGAAGGATAATCCGTTCATCGGAAACGGCGGGGCCTGGCCCTCGGTCTGGGCGTACGGCGTGCGCAATCCGCAAGGTCTCACGATTGATCCGCGAAACGGCGACGTGTGGGAAACCGAGCACGGTCCCCGCGGCGGCGATGAGCTCAATCGGATTCAGCGAGGAAAGAACTACGGCTGGCCCATCATCACCTCCGGCATGAACTATGACGGTACGCCCATTTCTGACAAAACGGAAGCTCCCGGGATGGAGCAGCCGGTGATCAACTGGACCCCGTCGATCGC
>JBDSPT010000410.1:0-5042 GCA_039930205.1 Opitutus sp.
CGCACCGTCGAGGCGGTACAAGTTGGAGATTCCAGGAAGCAGACCGTTTGGAGTTTCGCGCACAAATACGCACATCGGACCGCGCCTGAATTCTACAATGGCGGTGGCCAGAGGGGCGCACGTGATCGCAGCTACTCCTTCGCGGGTGAGCTGGCACAATGCGCCGTCGATGACGGCGAGAGCAGGAGAATGGGATCGCACGGCTGGAAACACAGGAGAACGAGTTAAGGTCTCTCTCGCCATCCTTTTTTGGTCGGATGCGAGGTAGGTCGGTGCTTCGAGATGTCTCGCGCTCGATTCCATGACGCACATTCGATGGAATTTCAGCACAGCCGCAAATTCCGTGACGCGATGATTGCGGTCGGCATGTAGACATCGCGCTCGGGTGCGCTCTGCAAGTTCGGTCTCGGCTTGGAGCGCGTGCGTGCGCCCTGCCTACGGCGGAAGCGCGGCCTCAGCTGGACGCGATTTCGGCTGCTTCTTCGGCGCTCACCGTTTCAACGGCCAAAGCCTTCTCAACCCAGTGCTTGATCCGGAGCAAACCGTCCGGCCGCAACGGATCATCGGCTTTCATTGTTTTAAGCAGGTTGATCACCGTCTCCGCATAATCGAGGGCGTTGGCCGAGAAAATCGTGGGAAGCTCAAATGGGTTGAGTTCGCCTTTGCGCACCATTTCCCGCGCTTCGCGCTCAAGTTCGAGATTCGAGCCGCCGAGATTTCCCATCCCGCCTTTGCCCCTGGCTCCACGGCCCCCACCACCACCACCGGATGATTCGCTGGACGATCCTTCGGTCTTGCCGCGCGGCTGACGCTGAATCTTCGCGGGATACTCTTTGCCGTCACGACCCGTGACCCGCTCCGCTGGTTGTAATCTGCCGGACTCCGTCAATTGGGTGCGGGTGCGGCGCACGAAATCGACCGAAACTTTGCAGATGTCGGCGAGAACCGGATTCGCATGATCCGACCATTCTTCGAGTGCCACTTCGACGGCATTCCGTTTGTCAGCGTTATTTCGATACACGCCGTTCGTTGCGTTGGCGCCCAGGGCATGGCGCAATGCGTCAAGCCGGCCGCCCGTTTCGACCTCGGCGGAAATCGTGGTGCCCCCATTTCGCTTCACCGCCAGATAGCGATGAAAACCGTCCGCGAGCCAGTACGTCGCGCCGTCAAAGAACACGATGATGGGAGGAAACACTGCGCCCTGACTCATCTCATCTGCATAGCTGGAGACCGCTTCGTCGCTGGTGGTGACGCGCGCCTGGGTTCCGCCGTAGAGATTGATGGACTCAAGTGAAAGGGTTTGGATGGGCATGAAATAAGGGGAGGTGCGTTTGTGCCGAACGCAGTGGAGGGCCAGCAATGGAAAAAGTCAGAGTCCGCGAAATTTGTCGGAGAGAGTGGGACCCAGCTCCCGCGCAACACTGCCGTAACGGGTGGATCCGAATTTCGGATGCGCGTGGGGAACAGAAGTTTGTTCGACAGGATTCCCCCAACAGCGTGAGCTGAGTCGTTCCACTTCGCCACTGTGCTGCTCCCATACGCATTTCGGACCGTCGGTTTTGTTTTCTGCGGCATTGTGCTCGCCGCGTCAGCTTCGGCCACGCCGCTGTTCGATGCGATGCGGTCCGTATTTGAGAACAATTACGGCATCCAACTCGTCGCTGATCAGGAACAATTTCCGGTGGAGGGCACGGGTGGAACCATCACCGGCCGGAATACGGGGACGAGCAATGGCGACATGGTCCTCTATTTCCTGCGAAAGGAGTTCGCCAAATATCCGGCAGAGTTGGTCCGGCGTTCAGGCGTAAGACGCATTGTGCTTTGTCGTGATCTCAAGAGCGGAGAGACGCGAATCGCAGGCGTGGCCGCGGAGGTGAACGCGACCATCTACTTTGATTCGACGGCTTCGGTGGGCAACGAGTCTCATCGACGACGCACGTTGCACCACGAGTTTTTCCATTTCCTCGATTACGCCCGCGGAGGCGACGTCATGAACAACGACGGGTGGGAGGCGATTAATCGCGGATCCGTCAGCTACGGCTCAGCTCCGCCGCCCATGAAACCGGGCCAGTCCGATTGGGCGACGCATCCGGCGCCGGGGTTCATTTCCGACTATTCTTTAAATGCATTGCCGGAAGATCGGGCGGAATTGTTCGCTGGAATGATGACGAACAACCTCAAGCTCCGCCTGCTCGTGCAAAGTGATCAAAAACTGGCGGCCAAAGTGGGACAGCTGAAAACCGAAGTGCAGCAGCTTTGTCCCGCGATGAATGAATCGTTCTGGGCTGAGATCGCGAAATTCTGAACGAGCCGGCCACCCCCCCCCCGGGGCGGATCGGCATTCACCGCGCGGAAACTCGATGGCGGCGCCCGTCGCCGTTCCGTCCAAAGCGATCTGGTAGGGGGCAGCGACGTCGCTCGCGCTTCGACCGCCCGGCGGGCATGCCGAAAAACATACGAGAGCGCGCGCGAGTGCGTTGCCTACGACAGGAGTGCGGCGTCCACTAGCCGACCCACGCGCGAGCGTTGCGGAAGAGCTTCATCCACGGCGAATCTTCGCCCCAAGTCTCAGGATGCCAGCTCATCGCAGCCGTGCGAAACACGCGCTCCGGATGCGGCATCATGATCGTCACCCGACCTGAGGTTGAGGTGAGGGCGGTCATTCCGCGAGGAGAGCCGTTGGGATTGAGCGGGTACCGCTCTGTGACCTGGTGCAGGTTGTCGACGAACCGTGCGGCGACGAGGCCTGAGTCACTGCAACGTTGAGCCGCTGAGGTGTCATTGAATTCTGCATACCCTTCGCCGTGGGCGACGGCAATCGGGATGACGGATCCTTCCATCCCGCGAAACAGTACACTTGGGCTTGGCTCGATTTTCACTGAAACGAACCGGCCTTCGTAGCGTTCAGACTGGTTCTGCACGAAACGCGGCCAGTGATCAGAGCCGGGGATGATTGAATGCAAATTGCTCATCATCTGACATCCGTTGCACACGCCCAAAGCGAATGCGTCCTCCCGGGCGAAAAACGCGGAGAACTCGGCGCGCGCGCGTTCGTTGAACAGAATGCTCTTGGCCCAACCTTCGCCGGCACCGAGGACGTCGCCGTAGCTAAACCCCCCACACGCGGCGAGCCCCCGAAAATCTTTCAGTGAGATGCGACCCGACAGGATGTCGGTCATATGCACGTCAACCGCCTCAAAGCCGGCGCGGGTAAATGCCGCCGCCATCTCGATCTGCCCATTCACGCCTTGCTCGCGGAGGATGGCGACACGTGGCGCCCGAGTTGAGGTGACGGATGGAGCGCTCGCGGCATCGAACAGAATCTTCGGCGTGATCCCTGGGTTCGCCGGTTCGAGCTTCAGCTTGAATTCTGATTCGGCCGAAGCCGGGTTGTCGCGGAGCTCCGAGATCCGGCGCGTGACATCGGACCAGATTGCGCGCAGGCCAAACAGGTTTTCTTCAAGCAGCAACTTGCCGCCGCGCGAGATGCGGAACGTGTGCGTGCGGTTGAGTGTGCCGACACGGGTCGTGCAGGATTTAAATCCATGCTGTCGCAACGTCAGATAGACATCATCGAGATCGGACTCGCGAATCTGGATCACGGCCCCGAGTTCTTCGCTGAACAGCGCTGAGAACGCATTGTGGCCCGCGGGGATTTCAAGATCAACACCTGTGTGCCCGGCGAACGCCATCTCGACCACCGTCGCGAGCAGGCCGCCGTCGGACCGATCGTGATACGCGAGCAACTTCCGCTCACGCCCCAGCAGTTGCATCGCATCCCAGAAATTCTTCAGGTCAGTCGCGTTGTCGACATCGGGCGTTGCGGCGCCGATTTGAGAAACCACCTGCGCAAGGATCGAACCGCCGAGCCGGTTTTTGCCGCGGCCGAGATCGACGAGCAGAAGGACAGTATCTCCGAAGTCGGAATGGTCGGGCGAATCCTCCGAATGAGTCGTCTCGTTCTCAGGGACCGCGGGGACGCTTCGCCCATCTTCGACAGAATCGTAGCGCAGCTGCGGTGTGAGTGAGAGTCGGATGTCGGTGACCGCCGCGAACGCCGAAACGATGAGCGAGACTGGAGCTGTAATTCGCTTCTGCTCGGCGCCGTCGTTCCAAACGGTGCTCATGCTCATCGAATCTTTGCCAACCGGAATGGTGATACCGAGCGCGGGGCACAATTCCATGCCCACAGCTTGAACCGCTGCGAAGAGATCGGCGCCGTCACCTGGGATTGCGGGTGCCGCCATCCAGTTCGCGGAGAGATTCACTTTTCCGATCTCTCCGATTTGTGCGGCGGCGAGATTCGTCAGTGCTTCGCCGACTGCGAGACGCGCCGAAGCGGCGGCATTGTTGACTGCGACGGGTGTTCGCTCGCCCATCGACATCGCTTCGCCGGTGTAGACATCGAACGCCGCAGCGGTCACAGCACAATCAGCCACGGGAACCTGCCAGGGTCCGACCATTTGATCGCGGCAGATCAAGCCGCCGACCGTGCGATCGCCGATCGAAATCAGAAAGGTTTTGTCGGCGACGGTCGGATGAGCGAGGACGCGATGCACCGCGTCCGACAATGTGAGATCACCAAGATCCAACTCGTGCTGCGGGCGCGGATGCGTGACGTCCGTGCGGTGCATGCGCGGTGGTTTCCCGAGCAAGACATCGAGTGGCAGATCGATGGGCTGATTCTTGAAGAGAGGATCTTCGAGCACGAGATGCTTCTCTTCAGTCGCTTCGCCGACGACGGCGAAGGGGCAACGCTCACGAGCACACAGTTGCGCGAAGCTGTCGATTCGGTTGGTGGGCACCGCAAGGACGTAGCGCTCCTGCGATTCATTGCACCAGATTTCGAGCGGACTCATGCCAGGCTCGTCGTTGGGCACGTTGCGGAGATTGAATTTCCCGCCGCGGCCGCCGTCGTTCACGAGCTCGGGCAACGCATTCGAGATGCCGCCCGCACCCACGTCGTGGATGAACGAAATGGGGTTGTCCGCACCCAATGCCCAGCAGCGGTCGATGACTTCCTGGCAGCGACGTTCCATTTC
>JBDSPT010000411.1:0-5969 GCA_039930205.1 Opitutus sp.
CAGCCGAATCTCAACCGCTTCCGCGGTCAACCGGTGAACGGCACGTTTCGCAACGGTCTCAATCAATCGGTCGGCTTCGACACCGAAAATGTGGATCGGATTGAAGTCGCGAAGGGTCCGCTTTCCGTGTTCGTCGGTGGCGCGACATTGGGCGGCGAGATCAATGTCGTAACCAAGAAACCGCTGTTTTCACGCAAGAATGAGATCACCGCATCGATCGGTGAGCATGAAACCTATGGCGTGACCGCGGATCTCACCGGTCCGATCGACGAGCGCAAGACGCTGGCCTACCGACTCATCGCTGCCTACAAGGACGGAAACACGTGGCGCGATTTCTCGCATCGTGCGACCGAGTTCATCGAGCCGCAAATCCTCTGGCGGCCCACCGAGAACTTGATCGCGCGCGTGGACTATGTGCATCGCCTGTCGCGCGGAAACAACATCTCGCAGAACGTGAGCGATACAGGCAATTACCAGGCCGATTTTGACTCACCACGGCAGATCCTCCTGGATCAAGGCAAGAAGCGGACGGGAGCTCTGGCGGGCATTCCGTATACGACGAACGAATACCGCGCCCGCATCGGCCAGGCTTTCGGCAACTGGCGGCAGGACGTCTTCGACGCCACCGGTAAGTGGACGACGTTGGGTGGGGGCGAACTCGGCTTGACCGAGGGCCTCTTTCCGGGAGGCCGCACGTACAATTCCTACGGACCTCATGCCGGCGTAACAGAGCGCAGCGATCTGTTGGAGAGCGAAGTCACGCTCGTGGCGACGGACTGGTTGCAAGCGCGTTTCCTTGGTCGCGGAGTGAAATCCTACAACGCTCAGGACTATTTTTCCTTCAGCCAGCGCCTGCAGCCTTCGGGCAGCTACAGTCTTACCTCCGGCTACCAGGGGGCTCGCTTTCACAACGAGTCACGCGATGCGAAGCTCGAGGCGGTGTTGAAGCACAAAGTCTGGATCGCAGATGTAAATTTCCTCGTGGGCGGTCAGTACGGCGACAACAAGGGCTACAATGAGCGAGCCATCTTTGACTACACGAACGTCCCGTCGATCGCTTCGTCACCCAACGTGATCTATGGAGCTCCGCAGGGCACGCTTACGGGTGCGAATGTCTACACCTACTTCGATCCACGTGTTCATCCGTTTCCCGACAACCGTCTGATCACGCGCTGGCCGAGCGACGTGAGCGCGGCTGGGGTCATGGCCTTCAGTCATCTCAAAGTGAACAATCGCGCGGTCTATGCGGCAGGCAGTGGGGGATTCTTCAACGACCGTGTGATCCTCACCGGCGGCGTGCGCCGTACATGGCTGCATTCGGTCACGAGTACATCTGACCGTAGTTGGACCACCCTTACATCCACGTCCACGGGAAATCCGTACACCGACAACTGGACGGCGGGCATTGTCGTGCAGCTCCTTCCTGGGCTCAACGCGTACGCCAGCACGAGCGAAGGCGAGACGATCCGGACTGGCTCGTTGATTGGCCGCGTGACCTTCGGCACGCCGGCCCCGCCGCTCGACATCGTTTCACCGGCGGAGCAAGCGGCGAATCCGGTGCCGAATGCGATCGGCAAAGGCAAGGAGGCAGGCCTCAAGTTCGAGCTCTTTAAGCGCAAGCTGACCGGCAGCATCGGCTGGTTTCAGCTGAGCAACGGCAACTTCATCGTGATCGACAATGACCGCAATGCGACTGACGCGCGCAACATCGGCACCGAGGTGGATCCGAATCCCGCCACGTCCGACCCCGGTCGTCGGCTGCAAGTAAGCTGGAGCCGCCCGATTGACGGCAATGAGACAGCGGGTTTCGAGACGGATCTCGTGTGGGCGCCAACACCAAGCTACTCGGTCGTGTTCGCGGCGAGCCATCTGTACACCAACAAGCTCACCGTGGTGCAGCCGGCGACGGCGGATCCCGCGAACCAACGCACCTACTTGATTCTCAATGGACGCGGGCTCGACAACTCGCCGGATGATATCGTGCGCGTGTTTCAGAATTATCGGTTCACCAACGCCAGCCTGCGGGGTGCGAATGTCGGACTCGGGGTGCGTTATCAATCGTCGCAATCTCCCTCCTACAGCGACGCGAATTGGGGCCAGCTCTTCCCGTCGTACACGGTCGTGGATCTGGTGCTCGGTTACAGCATGAAGCTCGCGGGCAATCCCGTCAGCTTTCAGCTGGGGGTGAACAATCTCACCAACAAATCCTACTGGACGGGCAATCGCATCTGGGGCGCGCCGCGCGAGTTTTCGCTCGTGACCCGCTACCAATTCTAACTCGTCTTCCCGTACTTCAACCGATCGCGTGCCTGAGCCGGCGCGCGAATGCGTTCGTCCCGACTCCTCCCTTCCGTGGTTACCGCCTCCCCTGCAGCGCAACGAGAAACTCCCCTGGTGCGGATCGACACTGATCTTGCCGTGATTGGCGGCGGGTTGGCCGGCACGTGCTGCGCCATCACGGCGGCGCGAAGTGGGCTGCGGGTTGTGCTGGTGCAGGATCGACCTGTGCTCGGCGGAAATTCCTCCAGCGAGGTTCGGTTGTGGACGCTCGGAGCCACGTCCCACCTGGGAAACAACAACCGCTGGGCGCGGGAGGGCGGAGTCATTGACGAACTCCTGGTGGAGAACATGGCGCGTAATCCAGAAGGCAATACGTTGATGTGGGATGCGCTGCTCCTCGATAAGGCAACCAGCGAGCCACGGCTTACCCTGCTCCTCAATACGGCGGTGCATGATCTGACGAAAAACGGCGCCGACCGGATCGAAAGTGTCACCGCCTTCTGCAGCCAGAACTCGACGCGCTACGAGATTCATGCGCCGTACTTCTGCGATGCCTCGGGCGATGGGATTGTCGGCTTCATGGCAGGGGCGGCGTTTCGGATGGGCGCGGAAGCGCGCGAGGAGTTCGGCGAGAAATTTGCGCCGGATGCGAGTTACGGCGAACTGCTGGGTCACTCGATCTACTTCTACTCGAAGGACGTTGGCCGGCCGGTGCGCTTCGTGCCGCCAGGCTTCGCCCTGACCGATATCACGCAGATTCCACGCTGGCGTGAGTTCACGCCGAAAGACTTTGGCTGCCGGTTGTGGTGGATCGAATACGGCGGCCGCCTCGACACCATCCACGAGACCGAGCGGATCAAGTGGGAGCTCTGGAAAATTGTCTACGGCGTCTGGAATCACATCAAGAATTCCGGTCAATTCCCGGAGGCGGAGACACTCACGCTGGAGTGGGTCGGTACGATCCCTGGGAAACGCGAGAGCCGTCGCTTCGAAGGCGATTACATCCTC
Organism: Opitutus sp.; assembly: GCA_039930205.1. GTDB lineage: Bacteria > Verrucomicrobiota > Verrucomicrobiia > Opitutales > Opitutaceae > Opitutus. The sequence continues at coordinate 3,289 of JBDSPT010000411.1, forward strand.
CGCCAGCAGGATGTCATTGAGCAAAGCGAGTTCGATGACGTGGTCAGCTTCGGTGGATGGTCGATCGATTTGCATCCGGCAGATGGCGTCTACAGCCCGCGAAAGGGGTGTGACCAATGGCACTCGCGTGGGGTTTATCAGATTCCATTTCGCTGCATGTATTCGCGAAATATCGATAATCTTTTCCTCGCTGGCCGGTTGATCAGTGTCACGCATGTCGCGTTCGGATCAAGTCGCGTGATGGCGACGGGGGCACATGGCGGCCAGGCGGTGGCACTCGCGGCGAAGCAGTGCATCGAGGAGAAGGTTCTTCCTCGAGCGTTGCTGGAAACGGCGCGTATGCGGAAGCTACAGACGGCGCTCATGCGGACGGGCCAGTATTTGCCGCGACGTCGACGCGTTGATGCAGAAGATCTCGCGCAATCGGCGAAAATCACCAGCTCGAGTGAGCTGCGGCTCGCCGGGTTTCGCGGCGACGGGAGTCGCACGGTGCTCAAGCATGCCTGGGCGCAGATGATTCCGTTGCAGGTTGGACGCGTCCCGCGGTTCACGTTGACCGTCGACGTGAGTGAGCCGACGACTTTGACCGCGGAGCTGCGTACGAGTGATCACTCGGAGAATCACACACCCGACCAGAGTCTGGCTACGCGCAACATCGAGCTGAAGTCAGGAGCGAACCAGCTCGTCCACCTGGATTTTGAGGTGACGATGGACGCAGAACGCTACGGCTTCGTGACCCTCGCCAAGAATGAAGCGATCTCCGTCGCGACCACCAGTGATCGACTCACGGGTGTGCTCTCCGTGGCGAAGGCGGAGAACCCGGAGGTATCCAATTACGGCGAGCAGATCCCGCCGACTGATCGCGACATTGGGGTGGAGCGATTTGAGTTTTGGTGTCCGCAACGCCGGCCGGGCGGAAAAAATTTCGCGATTAACATCGAACCGCCCATCGCTTCTTTTCGCGTGGCCAACGTCATCAATGGCGTGGCGCGCCCGACGTTGGGCTCGAACGCATGGGTGGCCGACTACGGCGATCCCTCTCCAGCGGTCACATTGACGTGGCAGAAATCGCAGACGATCCGGCGCGTGCTGATCACCTTCGACTGTGATTATGATCATCCCGCGGAGAGCAGTCTGTGGGGGCATCTCGAACGGCTCATGCCGTTTTGTCCGAAGTCGTGGAAGCTGCGCGATGCCGCAGGACGCGAGGTCGCGAAGTCGGACGATCAGCACCTCACGCGTGCGGAAGTGATTTTTCCTGCGCCGATCAGCACGCAAAAACTCACGCTTGAACTCGGCCCGACTCACGGCGGAGGCCCGCCTTCTGTTTTTGAAATCAGCTGTTTCAGCTGATCTGCCGCAATCCGCGGGCTTTCCTCAAGAGCGTTTCAAAATTTAGGTAGCCGTTACCTGTGATTGCGAGACTCGAAACCACCGCCGAGCCGACGGGTGGCAAACGCCGATGAACGCTCAACCGATGTGTCATGCTGAAATCCGGACCAACTTTGAGTTGGGTGGATGGACCATGAACTCATCGTGTCATGGCGCGGAGGGCAGCGACGCGGCCATCGCTCTGAAATTTCAGCTGGATGGCCACGCCGGCAAGCCGGCTCGCAATGACAAGCAGGAGGAGTTCATCACCAGCAGAATGAAAACCGGGGTGTTCATTGCCAGGAGCGCAGCGACCAAGCAGTCCGGCTCGATTGCCACGGCCCCGACACGTATGGGCGCTCGCACTGACCATCGGGGACGGCGGCCAGATCTTTAGTCAAACGGCTCAAATTTTGTTCAACCGCACTTATAGACCATGAACGTTCATCATCTTCTCGCCCGATTTCTCGTCGTGATGGCCGCCGGATTGACGACGTTGACGTCACATGCCGCTGCCACGGAACCCACCCAACATGTCGTATCCGTAAACCAAGTGGGCTACCCGACGTCGGCGCCAAAACGGTTCACGGCGCCGATCACCGCGGACGGTGCGAAATTCTGGGTTCACCTGCGCAGCCAGGATGCGCCGCTTTTTCAAGGTGTGATCCAGAATCACATTGGAGATTTTTCCGCCTTCAAGCCGGCCGATTCCGCCAATGAGTATGTGATTACGGTGGCAGGTGGAGCGCTCGGCGCCAGCACGTCCGATCCGTTCTCCGTCAGGGAGAATCTGTGGCGGGAGCAATTCTGGCCGGCGACCGTCGACTTCATGGTCGATATCCGAAGCGTCACGGGCACGCATCCATCGGCCTACGGCGGCGGAGCGTTTCGGGACAGCACGTATTATGCGTTCGAAGCGCCTTCGCTGATCATGCTCTACCAAGCTGCGCCGAAACTGATCGACCGGATGCCCCGACAGATCGATTGGGCGGCGGACAAAGCGAGGGTGATGTCACCCGATTTTCCGTTCGATCCCAAGAATCCGGAGAGCGAGGGCGTGATGGACGCGGTGCGTCGCTACTACACTGAGCTCGCGCCACCGGTCGCGGACGCGCCGGATGTCATCAAGCTGACGCACTGGGCGCTCGGATACATTCTCGTGCACCCGGCATCTCGCGATCCGAGCAGGGATCCGCTGCCGAAACAGATTCATAGCCAGCACGTGGAACAATTCGCCTATCTGCTGAACGCATGGCCGCAGTGGGCGCGTTGGCTGCCGAAGAAATTCAGGGAGAAGTGTCACGAGTTCG
>JBDSPT010000412.1:0-5312 GCA_039930205.1 Opitutus sp.
AATCCAGCTGGATCGCCACGGCGCGCTTCGCGCACCTCGCGATGACAATGAGGCGGCGTCCGGCTACAGTTTAAGTTAAACCGCTCTCGTCTGATGTTGGGGAAATAACTGTCATCGCTAGGTGCGCGAAGCGCGCCGTGGGCTCACTTCAACGGCATGAGCGTGACGTTGCGGTAAAAGATTTCCGCGCCTTCCGCTTGGAGTAGAATTCGGCCTCGCGTGAGTGGTACCCAGGTCTTGGTCGCTTCGTCCCACCGCTTCATCTTCGTGGCGCGATTTACCACCTGACCGTTGACGAGATGGGTTGCCTCGTCGCCCCGGACCATGACTTCCACGCGGTTCCAACCTTCGCGTTCCAGGCACGCCCGCCGAATGAACCGGTGGTACGCGAGAGGCACCTTGCCGCGGGTCACCTCGACCGCGCCATTCGCCAGCTCCCAGAATCCTCGCGTATCCGGGTGCTCGACCGACGTGGCCTGGGCCTTGATCACCCAGATGTCACCCGTATCACCCGTTTGGATCTGGCATTCGATGCTCGTGGGCCAGATCGCCATGGGACCTTGCACGTGATAGCATACGCCGGCATCCCGCGGAAATTCGGCACCGCTGCGGGGCGCAAATTTCTTCTCTCCCCAACGGTACTCGAGCGACAGGTGGTAGTCAGCATACTCCTGCTTCGTCACGAGCATTCCGAAGGGCTGCTTCGTCCCATTTTCGGCGGCCTGATAAGTCTGTATCGAGCCATCGGTCACGGTGAAAACGGTTTGATTCACGACCGGCTTCGTCTCCCCGGCAACGTAGACTTCCCAACCGCTGAGATCGCGGCCATTGAACAACGCGACGCTCTCTTGTTCGGCGCGCATTGGTCCGCCGAGCAGCGCCGACCATCCGAGTATCATTGAAGACTGGCAAAGGAGTTTGTGCCAGGCACTCGCAGCGTGAGAGGAAAGCGACATTTTCATGGGGATTTTGGGTTCGATTTTTTGATGCCGTTTCGTCCGTGCTGACGCAAAGGATATCGCGTCAAATCCCCACGCGAACCGATTTCCGCGGTTGGACCGTCTGGCATGGCGAACGAGGTATTCTTTAACCCCGCGGGAATGAATTCATGCACGGGCTCCGTGATCTCTGCGCTCTCCGGGTTCAAAATGAATCGATCGACGGCGCGGAGTTTCAGGCGGGCGGGTAAGATCGTCAGCCGCGGTCGGTCAGGAACATCAACAGTTCAATCACCTGGCGGTCGGGCAGCGCTTGCAGCAGACCGCCGGGCATGAGCGATTGCGGCAGGACTTCGCGGTCGACGACCTGATCTTTCGGCACGTTGACCGTTTCCGTCGCAGTTCGCACGACGAGCGCGGTCGCGGTCTCGCGTTCCACCATGCCGGGAATCACGGAGCCATCGCGCTTCTTGATCACATTGAGTTGATAGTCGGCGCCCACGACGGCGTTGGGATCGACGATGTTCTCGATGAAGTAGTCCAGGGCGTTGCGCCACGATCCCGTGAGGTCGGGACCGAGCTTCCCGCCTTGCCCGTCGTAGGTGTGGCAGGTCGCGCAAAGTTGCTGAAACGTCTCGCGCCCAGCCGCGGAGTTGAACGCCCAGCGTGGCGCTTCGGCGTAGGTCTTCTTATACCGCGCGATCGTCGACTTGAGATCGGCCGATGACTCTGACGTCTTGCCCCACATCGCATCGAGGAGTGAATCGACGTGCTCATTGTTTAGGTTGCGCAACTGGCGAACGTGAAGCGCCGTGAGATTACTTTTGTTGAACGCTCCCAGCTTCACGGCCTCGAGCAACGCGGTGCCCAGCACGGGATGACTCGTGAGCGTCGCGAGAGCGACGGCACGATCCGCGTCACTCAACTGAGGGAACCGCCGCATGATGCTCGTCGCAACAGTGGGGTCGTCCGAACCGGCCAGCAAAGGAATCACCGCCGAGCGAAACGCATCATCATCGATCAGCCGGGCATAGAGCGGGAGTGAACTCCGGTCGTTCGCGCGCTGCAGGAGCTTGAGCGCTGTCTGCCTTGCCACGAGCGTCGCATCGGAAGCGGCGAGGGTGGCGCGAGCTTCGGCGAGCACCGTCGCGTCTCCAAAAAGTGCGGACAACTGCGCGGTCGCTTCGGCGGACGAAGCGGCGGAGTTTTTTTGAGCTGCCAACTGAGCGACCGCCGGCCAACCCTGCGGCATCGGCAAACCGCTTTCGGTCTCGAGCGCGAAAGCCATGATCCGAACGACACGAGCGACTCGGTCGGCTGCTGAGTTGGCGAGATTTTGGATGAGGGCGTCACGACCGCCGGAGGTCTGCGCCGCGTACCAATAAATGGAATCCGCCAGTGAGGGCAGGGGGGTACTCGCCGCCAGCGCGAGCGCCCGGCGGTAATCAGCCTCGATCAACGGCGCCAGGCCGAACCAAATCATCTTCGGCAGAAACCGGTCGGCGGCGTCCTCGCCATGCGCCGCGAGCGCTGTCGTGACCGCCCAGCGATCCGCGCTGGACAGAGTGGGAACCGCGGACGCCAGCGCGAGCCGCACCGTGGCCGATGGATCTCTGGTCGCGAGATCGATCAGGGTTTTAATGGGGAGCTTGATCGAGTATTTATTTTCGGTTGCGAGTTGAATCGCCCACGAGCGGACCACGTCACTCGAGTGTCGGGCGAGCGCAGCGAGGTCTTCGTTCCCCAAAAGTCCGACGGCGTGTAAGGTCCAGAGCCCACGCAGCGAAAGCGAAACATCGTTCGGGGTTGTCATCATCGTTCGGAGGGTCGTGATGGCCGTCGGACTCAGCGGCCGCTCGGTCGCGCGTTGCTGCAGGAGTCGGCGGGCCGTGCGGACGTACCACTCGTTATGATGCGTGTGCAGGGTGGCGAGTTCGTCGTCCGTCTTCACGCCCAGATCGACGTGCGCGGGTTTCCAGGTCTCGCCCCAGGCCAGGCGGTAGATCCGTCCGTTGTTTCGTTCCCAGATGTCGTCGCGGGGCGAGTGACAATGTTGATGGTCGCACCAGTCGATGATGTACGCCGCGCCGTCGGGACCGGACTGGATGTCGACGCCGACAAACGTCCGGTCCGGCACAAAGAACAGATCGTAGCCTGCATGAAAAGTCTCGTATCCGGATCCCTGACGCACGTTGTGCTGATGATTGAGCTGGTGACCGTGGAGGTTGATCGTGAAGAGGTGGTCGCGATAGATTTCCGGCCAGTTGTCGCCCTGATAGATCATCGTGCCCACGTGGGAATGCCCTCCATACACCGCGGTGCTGCCAGGTTTGCCCGCGCCGCCTTCGCCGCTGTCGTAGCGAGCGGACGAGGGGAGATAGTTTTTCAGCGCCGGCGCGAAGTCCGGGGCATGAATCGAAACATACGGCGCGTAATCTGAGTTGGCCTGGTTCCAGAACTGGCCGTTGCGGATCACGTGGGTGGTGCCGCCGCCGCCGTTGAAGCTGCGGCAGTGCGTGATGAAGAGATGTCCAACATCGTTGAAATCGATGCCCCATTGATTGCTGCCGCCGGTCGCGAAGACTTCGAACTCACGGCGAACCGGATGATAACGCCACACGCCAGCACGCATCAGGGTTCGCTGGTCAGCGGGTGTGCCCGGCTTCCCGATACGGGACTGATTGAAGACCCCTTGATCACCGTACAACCAGCCATCGGGTCCCCACGTGAAGCTGTTGAGGGTCTCATGGGTGTCCTGAAAACCCCAACCATCGAGCAGCACCTCCGGCGCGCCGTCGGGACGATCGTCGTGATTGCGATCGGGAATGAAAAGAAGCTCGGGCGCAGCGCCAATCCACACGCCGCCAAAGCCGACTTCGATCGCGCTCACGAGGTTGAGGCCCTCGATGAAAACGGTGCGCGTTTCGAATGAACCGTCGCCGTCCTTATCCTCAAAAATCACGACGCGATCCTTGCCCTGGCCGGCGGGTTGACGCGTGGGGTAGCTGTAAGCTTCCACTACCCACAGCCGGCCGCGCTCATCGATCGCGAACGCGATGGGTTGGTGGATGTCGGGTTCGGCCGCGATGAGTTCCACCTGGAAGCCAGGCTGGACCTTGATGTCGCGGACCAGTTTTTGCGCATCGAGATTCGCGACCTGGGTGGGCGCCGCGGGGTTGGGCCGCAGATGCCACAGCACTCCGCTCTCCAGTTGTCGGAGGCTGTCGGGATCGGCGGCGGCGAAGTCAGGCTGACGATCGTGAAAGACAAAATCGTCAAAATCGATATGGCCAAACAATCCCTCCGTTGCCTGGTCGACCAACCTGATGAAGATGCGGCGGCCGATCGAGCTGCTGAAATCGACGATCTCGCGCCGTAACGTGTCCGAGTTCGCTCCTGATGAAGAATGGAGAATCGCTCCACTCACGGCGTCGACCAATTCGACCCGAGTCTGGTTAATGTCACCGCCGCCGCCGACGAGGTAGCTGGCCCAGCGGTGCGTCACTTCGAAGGGCGCAGAGGTCAATCGGCCCGTGCCGGCGGGACCAGGCTTCTTGGCGGGTCCGATCCAGTAATTCCCCACCGGGTCGGTGGGCAGATCATTTTTCCGTCGTGGGGTGGATGGCTCGGCGTAGCGCACGGGTTGGCCCGACCAGGCGGTACCCTCAGCCGTCCAACCCGTGAGATTGGCGGTTTCGAGATTCAGGTTGAGCCGAGTGCCGTCGGCGCTTTGCGGCGTCAGCGACTGGAGCGGTTGCAGCGCGGTAACTTGCGAGCGGTCGAGCGGTGGGGGAGGCGTGGTCTGGCCGAGCTGCGCGAGCCGGATGTTGCGAAACTGAATTTTAGCGGGGCCCTTTCCGCTGTGGAGCTGAAATGCGAGTTTGCCGGAAAATTCCGCGGCGCCGTCCTGGTGATCGTCAAGAGCGGCGCACAACGTGCCGTTCACCCACAACTCCACGTGCGACGCCCGGGCAGTGATCCGATACGAGTTCCACTCGCCGCGTTTGAACAGCGGCTGAAAGCTCGCGGCCGGGGCGAACTCATCCGTCCAGCGCCGACCGTCTGGAGAAATGGATACGCGCGTGCCGCGCTCGACGAGGAGTTCGCGGCCGTGTTCGTCGTAGATCCGGCCGAGCCAGCGCGCCCCGTCATCGAGATCGGCCTGATAGCCGGCAGCGTGCCCGTCTGCGGATTGCTGGGCGCGGTACTGAATACCCGAGTTGGCGGACGGATCGCCGGTGAGTCTGAACTCGAGCTCGAGTTCAAAGTCGTGAACATCGCCGTCCCAGAAAATAAATTGACTGTCGGCGAGTTGGGCACCCGCCGGGATTTCGCCGGTGATCGCACCATCGCTCACGCGCCAGTGGTGTTGGT
>JBDSPT010000413.1:0-9397 GCA_039930205.1 Opitutus sp.
CCGAGCGTCACACATTCCCAAAGCACTCCCCAGCGCATCGGCCGGGCGCTGGGCAGCAACCGCGACCACTGTTCGGTGAGCAACGGCAGGATCAGGAAGTTCGCCGCAATCGCGGTCAGGATCCAAAGCGGCCGGGCGCGAACGATCTGTTGCAGTGCAGGCCGCACATCGAACGTCGTCAGGAACACCCCGAGACAGGCGGTCGCGATCAACCACGCGACCCACCCCAGCATCCGACGATCCCGCATGATCACGCGCACACGCATGATGTGAGTCAGCGGACCGCGTCCGCAGTAGACCGATCTTTCGAGAAACTGAGCTCAACCAGCTCCTTGATCGGCACGAATCGGGCACCCTGGGTTCGAAGGCTCGTGAGAAGCGAATCCCAGCGCGATAGCGCGGCCGCGCCCGTCCGAAAACGACAGTCCCAGCGCAAAGCCGAACGGCGGAAGTCAACGGCTTCCCACGGATGCACAAATAACATCAACGGTTCTGACAACCCACGAAGCCACGGTGCGCGGATCATGGTTGGCAGCCTTAAGACCGATGACGTGACGGACGCGGCGACGCGCGTGAGCCCCGGCACCGTTACGGATGGCCGGTGATTCGGCCCGGCTTTGTATCGAGCCACCGACGAGTCGATCGTGAGCCCGTGACGAACGAGCAACGGGAGATGCTTGGATGGAAACCGCAGGTAGGGCGCGCGGAAACTTTCCACGGAAGAATACGCTCGCAACGTCGCCAGTGAGTCACGCAATTCCGTGTCCGTCTGAGCGAAATCGAGCGTCGTGAAATCCTGATGCAAATCTCCGTGACACCCCAGTTCGTGCCCCTCGTGGACGAGGCGGCGAATCACGTCCGGAAATCGCCGCGCCATTTCGCCAGTCGTGAAGAACGTGCCTCGAATCCCCAACCGAAGCAGCAAATCGAGCAACACGGGCAGACCTTCAGTCATGCCGTGACACGAATCCAGATACGGGGGGCAGTCCTGCTCTACATCGACAGTGAATGAAGCAAGAAATGGAACTGGGCGACGTCGCATGTACGGTGATGATTACCTCAGTGCGGACGTTCACTGGAGTGAGCGGCGAACGGGCGGGCGCCGCGTTGAGCGGGGAAGTTCTGCAATGGTAAAGGGTTCATCGGTGCGGACCGCCCTCTCTGTCTCAACGAGAGTATCTCAGTTCCACGGTTTCCGGCCCTCTGTCCTTCTCCCCGATCGAACGGGATTGCAACATCGGCCGAAAGAGAAGGATGCGGCGTGAACGGAAGCGGCACGTTCCACGGAACCCTTGGCGTGGACAAAGTTCCGTAACGATCCTACACCATGTCGGCAGAGTCCTTTAACTTCTTCATGCATCCGCGCCTTTCACTGTTCAGCCATCCCTGTCGGTCTGTCGTTCACGTTCGAGGTTTGGCCTCGAGGTCTGCGCGTTTAGCCAGTTCCTGCGCGGCCAAACTTCGCGCATGAGTCTACCGGTTGATCTCCTCGCGTCGCTAGCTATGGGCGCGTTTTGCGGGTTGTTGCTGGCGGCTCATCGGATTGCGGGCGCCCCCCGCGGATATCAACGGGTCAAACAGCAGGGCTCCACTTTTTTTCTCGGACCTAGTCTGATGCACGCAGGTTACTGGATGCTGCAACCGGCGGTTCGTGGTTGCACCAAGACCAGCACGCCACCTGCCGTCATCTCGTGGTTGTCACTCGTACCTGCCGTCGCCTCTGCCATCGCCGGAGCCACCGGTCACTGGGGTTGGGCCGCGTGGTGTCTGCTCGCAAGTGCACTCCTCGACGTACTCGATGGAGCCGTCGCGCGCGCACTCGGCGAAATGTCGCCCGGTGGCGCGGTTCTCGACTCCGTCCTCGATCGTTACGCCGAGTTCATTTTCTTCGCGGGTGCGATGATCTATTACCGGTACAGTCTGGCCGCACAACTCATCGTGCTCGCCGCACTGCTGGGATCTTTTCTTGTGACCTACTCGACCGCCAAAGCCGAAGCGCTCCAAGTCACTCCTCCCCGCGGTTCGATGAAACGTTCGGACCGGCTGGCGGTTTTGATTGCCGGAACCGCCGCTGCGCCACTCTCGATTTATTGGTTCGAGGCGTCCGACCGGGTGATCGCATGGCCGGTGTTGATCGCGATGGGCGTGATTGCCCTGTTTGCGAATGTGTCCGCGGTTCGACGCTTCGTTGCTCTCGCGCGCGAAGCAGATCGGAAATCGAGGCGGACAAAAACAAGCCCCTGATAACCGGTCGGTCGTTGTGAGAATCAACCCGACGCCGAACCGTTGGCTCGCAAACCCCGATGAACTCTCAAAATACCTGTCATTCTGAGTGAAGCGAAGCGACCGAGCCGTAGGCGACTGGACGCTCAGCTAATCTTAAGTTCAGCGAGCGGTCGAAATGAGGGCGCCCAAGCGGAGAACTCCGCCGGCCGGGCGGTAGTCAGCTTCAGCGTTCACACCTCCGCGGTCGTGGGGTCGATGACGGAATGCACTTGTGAAACTCGATTCGCGGGAAATCCGCCCAACCGTGCGTGTTCACGAACGAGTGCTTCGTTGGGCGCGATATAGACGCAGTAAATCTTGTCGTCAGTCACGTAGCTTTCCACCCACTGAATCTGGGGTCCGAGTTGACCAATAACGCTACACGATTTTTGCGAGACTCCGCGGAGCTCATCTGGCGAGAGCTTTCCTGCTCCCGCGATTTCACGTTCGATTACGAATTTTGGCATATAGCTTTCGGTTAAAACCAACGGTTTGAACGATCGAGAACTCGCCTGCTGGAGCACATCGTCGTCCGGCCGGCCTGCCCACGAAACTGCAGCGAACGCGGCACGCCTGCGAGCCCTATCTTCCCTGCTACGGGCGTGGCAGCCGGTGGGAAACCCACTGGGCCTGCGGTCAGACTAAGCTAAAACCATGCGATGGAATGTAGCCACCGTCGTGAGACGGTGGAAGCGCGGTGGGGTGCACAGTCATCGGGCTCGCGACCGATGCTACAAGGATTCTCCGGTTCCGACTGCGTGGTTACGGCTAAGCCGCGCACCGGGCGGAGACGCACGCAGCCAGCAATGAGCGAATGAGTTTCGCCTGCTCGGGTGCGATCACGACGCGGCGTGCCGTTGGCCAGCCAGCCAGAACGAGTCCGTCCGTTACCCCTTCAGCCGTGAGCGGCAACAGCACGAACGAACTCAAAGAGTGTTCGGCTCGGAGCCAGTCCGGGAGATAAGGAACGATCTTCGGATCTTCGGCGCGATGGATCACGACGTTCTCTCCCCGACTCAGGCAGACCCCGAACACGGTGCGATCGGTGCTGCGCAGGCGTGCTCGTTGACCGAGGGAGGCAAAGCTGCCGCCGCGGCCATGAGTCAGTTCGAACAAAGCTGCTCCCGGCGGTTTAGAAAACAACAAGCACTCCGGGGCGGCGAACCCGCGCTGCACACTATCCGCAATGGCGGACAACAGTTTTCCGCGGGACCCGACTCCCGAACGCGCCAGCGCTGAGAGCCGATCGATCTCGGTTTGCCAACAAAATGCGGCAGCCGCCTCGTTGTCAGTGATCGTAGAGGGGGAATCAGCCGGCGTGATTGAATTCTCCGTCGGGCTCGACGTCACAGGCGCCGATTCCACTGGCTTGATCGGGGTGGGATTTACGCTCGCTGGATCGCGCTGCTCGCTGCGACACCGCAGTCGATTGAGCAACCGCGGCGGCAGACTTTTAATGTGAAGCGTGCTGATAAACTGATTGAGTTGAGCCGTCGCCGTATCAACGAGTGGAGCGATCTGCTCCGCCAGATCTGGCAGCAGATGCGCATAGCGCGAGGCCAGGAGCTTCGACTGCACCGCGAATTCGGCCGCGGTCAATTGTGGCGCGAGTGCCAGCTCGGCCAGCTGCGCGGCGAAGTCGGTCAAGGCCAGCATCTGCTCGGACGGCGAGGTGGAAAGGTTCGCAATCGTCTCCGGCGGAAGAGCCTTGAGCGTCGTCAGGATCTCCTCGGGCAGCTCGGCGGCCATGAGAAGTTGGTAACCGAGCTCGAGTGGCGTAAGTCCGAAAGTTTCACGGAACGCCTCATCGCTCGGCCGGGCTTCGGCCAGTTGTTGCGCGGCTCGATACTCCTCGAGCATGCAGGTCACCATGATGATCCGCCCAAAACTCCGTAGCGAAGCGCAGACGAACGCTTCATCAGGATTGATCATTGGCCGCAATTTCGCAGCGCCTTGTGCTATGGCCCCCGCGGTCAACGCCAAAACGGCCACTTCACGTTGTTCCTCCGCGCCCTGGGTCCGGGATGTCTGCTCCACCAAAAGGAGAGACATGGCCAAAGTCCGAATACGCTCGTATCCGATAATATGAATCGCCTGATCGACGGTCGTGACGGGCACCCTGCCGGGATTGTACCCAAGCGTATTAGCGGCGCTCAGGACCTTCATGAAAATGATCGGATCCTTCTGGATCACGTTCGCTAACTCCGGCACCGACACCTCGCTCGAATTGCGGGAGAGCGTCCGCATGAGCTTAACAATCTCAGGTAAACACGCCACCGTCTCCTTCCGCATCGCCGAACTGGCGCGATCCAGGGTTCGGGTAGCCAGCGAGTTGTTCACTTAACGCTAGTCGGAACAACTTCCTGAAAATTGAGACCGACCATCACGATTAGGCTCAAGTTTACAGGCGGTACTTAAGGCGCGCGGCGCATAACCCTGATGGCAGTGCCCACCATCCTTGTATGCGAACGTGAGGGATGTTCCCGATAACTCGTCAAAAGTTGCACCGCCTTTGCACTTTGGGCCCACCGATAGTAGGTCGGGCGATGAGCATCACTACCCCGCCTTCGCAGATTCATGCCGGACAGAGTGGCAGCTATTCAGTCGCGGAAAACCTGTCGGTCAACCGAATGGGCTTTGGCGCGATGCGCATCACGGGGCCAGGCGTCTGGGGCGCACCGACGGATCCAGGGGAGGCCAAACGAGTGCTGCAGCGTGCCGTCGAGCTCGGCGTGAATTTCATCGATACCGCCGATTCGTACGGCCCGGAAGTCAGTGAACGGTTGATCGCGGAAGCACTTTACCCTTATCCGACCGACCTTGTGATCGCGACCAAGGGCGGCCTTACGCGACAAGGCCCCGGGCAATGGGCGCCGGACGGCCGTCCCGAGTACCTTCGGCAATGCGTGGAAACGAGCCTGCGGCGTCTCCGACTCGAATGTATCGATCTCTACCAACTGCACCGCATCGACCCCAAGGTCCCCGCCGAGGAATCTTTGGGAGTACTCAAGGAGATGCAAAAAGCAGGGAAGATCCGGCACGTGGGATTGTCGGAAGTTTCCGTCGCTGAGCTGCAATGGGCGCGGAAACTTATGCCGATCGTGAGCGTGCAGAATCTCTACAACATCGGAAACCGTGGGAGCGAGGGCGTGCTCACGTATTGCGAGCAGCATGACATGGCATTCATCCCGTGGTTTCCCCTCGCAGCCGGAGATCTGGCGAAACCAGGCGCAGCGCTCGCCCAAGCGGCGCAACGACACGGAGCTTCAGTGGGGCAAATCGCCCTCGCGTGGCTGCTTCACCGCTCTCAAGTGATCGTGCCCATCCCAGGGACGTCGTCGGTGGCACACTTGGAGGAAAATGTCGCGGCGTCGACCGTGCGATTGTCGGAAGTAGAATGGGACGAGATTGAGCAAGCCGCGCAGCAAAGACGCCGTTGATGGCAGTTCGGTCGGAGGAGGGCTGCAGTCGCTGTCATTCCGCAAAATAAAAGACCCGCGACGTCCAATCGCGGGTCAAGCTGGGCTGGAGGACGAGGGTGTTTCCTTTACGGCATCAGCACCGTATCGATGACGTGGATGACGCCATTGTCGCCGACCAGATCAGTCGCCGTCACGTGAGCTTCATTGACCATGACACCGGAGGCGCCGGCTTTGATTTTCACCTTCTTACCGTTCACCGTGGCGACGTCACCGGACATAACGTCCGCAGCCATGACCTTCGCCGGGATGACATGATAGGTCGGGATGGCAACGAGCTTGGCTTTATTCTCTGGCTTCAGGAGTGAGTCGACCGTGCCAGCGGGAAGCTTTGCGAAAGCGGCGTTGGTCGGTGCGAAGATGGTAAACGGACCAGCCCCGCTCAGCGTGTCGGCGAGACCAGCCGCTTTTACGGCCGCCACCAACGTGGTGTGATCAGGTGAACCGGCGGCGATTTCGACTACGGTCTTGGCGGACGCAACCGAAACGAGGGTCGCTGATGCGAGTAACGAACAGAGCAGAATTCTAAGTTTCATGAGATGGCACTTGAGGGTTGAGACAATTGCGGCCGGCCGAAACGAGTCGTTCGGTCGCAGCCCTGAAACGTCGGATGCGCGCCGCCGGATGCGCACGGGGCGGTTCAGTAAGAAGTCGTGGTGCTCGCATGAGCCCTACTGTTATGAGGTGCGACGATTAGCTTTCGGGCGACAGTCGCGCGTCAGATCGTGGAGGCTCGTCGAGGCTCAAACCGCGCAGTCGCTCCCGCCCTCAACGAGGGCAGTTTCGACCGTGTCCAATCAACGCTGTGCAAACTTCACTCTACACAGCGGCCGCTACAGTCTCGGTTTCCCCCTGCGGAATCCTGAGCGGCAGAAGACCCCACGCGAAAATACTGCCGTGGAATCCCGGCAAAGTTGAGCCTTCCGGATTCTCCATCCAAGTCAGTCGACCTACCGGGTACCCGTCGCAAAGGCCGGAACGGTTTTGAGGTACGCCCATACCGCCTTCAATTCGGTCTCGTTCATCTCACCGAATGCTCGAGGCATGACGGGGTTCAACGTCGTTCCGTCCGGCCTTTGGCCCGTGCGAATCACCTTGATGAAGTCAGCCTCGCTCCAAGTCGCCGGCCGTGCGCTCGGATGCGGCGTAAGATTCGCCGCATGAGGCCAGTCCGGCGGACCAATATCGATTTTACCACCAGAGAGGTTCGTGCCATGACAGCCGAAGCAGGTGGCCGCGACATAGTGTCCGTACTCGGCCGTAACCGCGGCGGTTACGACCGCCGGAACGACGTTGGCGTGATCGATTTCATCTGCGGCGAGCTTGATCTTACCGACCACCAGGAGGGTGCGCGCAACGGGTCCGAGAGAAATCGGAACACTGTCGCGATCCACGGGTGGCATCGACTTCACGTACATGATGAGCGAACCGAGATCCTCTTCAGTGAGATGGGTGTAATCAGTCGAAGGCATGAGAACCAGTCCGCGTCCGTCAGCCCCAATCCCGTGTCGCAGAGCACGAACGAAGTCCTCATCGGTATGCGCCGCTTTGAGTCCACCTTTTCCACGGGTGATGTTCGGGCCGTAGAGCTTACCCATCGCAGGATCGTCCACGACCTTTGCACCGCTTAGGTCGGGCCCATGACATTCAAGACAGCCACGCGTTTTCGCCAGATGGTGACCGCGCTCAAGCGACACCCCGCTCAAGCCGAGCTTTGGCGCACTCACGCTGGCGGTGAAGCTGCGTTTCAGCAGACTGTTCGATTTCCAGTAAACGAAGCCGGCTGCGACCAGGAGCAGGGCAACCGCGACGACCAAGATCCGACCAACAATCTTCAGTAACAGACGCATGCGAAATCGCTATCAATTCACCCTCCGTTGCCAAGCAAACTTATGCCCCGGATGCACTTTAAGCCTGGCACCACGATTCTGAAGTCCGGTCGCAACGCCGCGGAACCCTTTCGAACTTCCTGCGTCGTATCATACACCGCCGCCGGAATTCCTGCGAACCAGAACTCCTCCACTCTCTTGTTAGTCAGAGTCAGCGATTGCAGAACGAAGTCGAACCCGCACGGTGAGTTCGCTTCGGTCCCCGCCACCCCACTTCCTCCATGAATGCACTCAAACTCCTTGGTTTAGCACTACCCTTGCTGGCTCTCGACCCCGCTGCCATTGCTGCCGAATTTATTCCGCCCGATGCGCGCGTACTGAAGATCGGCGACGCGGCTCCTGATTTTTCGCTACTGGGCATCGACGGCAAAAAGCACTCTCTGGCCGAGTTCAAGAGCGACGTGCTGATGGTGATCTTCCTTTCGAATCACTGCCCTGACTCGCACGCAGTGGAACCCCGGCTGATGAAGTTCATGGAAGAAATGAAGGGGAAAAGTTTCTCCGTGGTCGCGATCAATCCCAACAACCCCGCCGGTCTGACGATCGATGAGCTGGGTTACAGCAAGTATAACGACAGCTACGACGAGATGAAGCTGTACGCGAAGGAGCAGGGGTTCACCTTCCCGTATTTGAACGATGGTGACACGCAGAAGGTGGCCAAGGCGTACGGCGCACTCGCGACGCCGCACGTTTTCCTCTTCGACCGCGAACGGAAGCTGCGGTACCAGGGACAGTTCGACGACTCGCGATTCCCAGATCCGGCGACCGTCAAGACAACCGATGGCCCCAACGCGGTTCGCGCACTGTTTGCCGGTACTGCCGTGACCAACGCGGTGACTCGACCCCACGGCTGTTCGGTCAAGTGGATGGAAAAGAGTGCGTCGGTCCGTGAGTTCAACGCGAAGTGGGAAAACACGCCGGTCACACTGGAGCCTATCGATGTCGCCGCGGTCGCGAAGCTCGCACGCAACGACACGCAGAAATACCGGATTGTGAACGTGTGGGCGACCTGGTGCGCCCCGTGCGTCCAGGAATTTCCCGGCCTCGTATCAGTCGGCTGGCGCCTCTCGATGCGCCCCGTGGAGTTGGTCACGATCAGCATGGACGATCCGAAGCAGGAGGCCAACGCGAAGAAGTTCCTGCAGAAGAATCACGCGGGTATTCCCAGCCGGCTCGCGAAGTCACTCACGGCCGAAGGTCGAACCACCAACAATTATCTGTTCACGAATCCGAGCTCCGACGAACTCATCAAAGCGCTCGATCCTGAATGGCAGGGCCCTCTCCCGCACACCCTGGTCATCGCACCGGGCGGCAAGATCGTTTATCGGAAGACCGGAATCCTGGATCCGCACGAGCTCTACGCGAAGATGCTTGAAGTACTGACCCCGTTTTATTGAGGGCACGTTCGTGAGCGGGCTCCGTCAGGGCCTGCGCACGTTTGCGCAGCGTCGCAGTCGGTTGCGGTTGGCAGTTGGTTGAAGCGGGCGAACGGCCCATCCGCTGCCGGCAACGCCGGCGGGGTTCGAACGCGACCGCGTAGTGGCCGAACACCGCAAAAACTATCAAGCCCAGTGCGGTGCAAAAGGAGTACTGTTCCGCGCGATCGACGACACCACGATGGATCCCGGTACTAGAGCGGTTTAAATTAAACTGTAGGCGGACGCCGCCTCATGGTCATCGCGAGGTGCGCGAAGCGCGCCGTGGCGATCCAGCTGGATTGCTTCGTCGCTGCGCTTCTCGCAATGACAGGAACTCGGCTACAGT
>JBDSPT010000414.1:0-7828 GCA_039930205.1 Opitutus sp.
AGTTCGACGCGCTGGCGAAACAGGGCCAGATTCATGCCAGCTTCGGCGTGGCGGACGTCGCCGAGGTGGAGCAATTGAACATTCTGGGCGCCACCAAGCTGGCGATGCGTCGCGCCATTGAAGGCATTTATCCGCCGAGCGCGTTCGAGCAAAAAACCGAGCCTGATCTCTTTTCGCCGCCCGAAGTCATCGCTCAATTTCAGCCAACGGTTTCCTGCCGCGTGATGATCGATGGTCTGGCGATGCGCAAATTCCCTTATCCCCATCACAGTATCATCAACGGCGATGCGCGCTCACTCTGCATCGCGATGGCGTCGATCGTGGCCAAGGTGACACGCGACCGGCTGATGATTGAGCTGGAATCCAAGCATCCGGGATATGGATTCGCGCAGCACAAAGGTTACGGCACGCCCGAACACTGTGAGGCGCTGCGTCGACTCGGACGCTGCATTCAGCACCGCGATTTATTTTTGAGGAAGCTGTTCGCCGAGCGCGTGGATCCCGCGCAACTGGAATTTCTGGCCGTTGAAGAATGATTTTGGAATGCGGCGCTTGACGCCGCTTTTGCACGACGCGCGCCGACGCGTCATAGCAGGTAGCTCGCTTGCGAGCGGTCGGTCGGGCGGAGCGGACGACATGGAGTCGCACGTCTCTCCATTTCCCATCCGACCGCGCGCGAGCGCGCTTCCTGCGTTCAGAAGTCCTTGCGCTTACACCCAAGGCTACACGACACCATCCACCCCTGCCGACGTAGCCCGCTCCGCCTCCGCCCTTCAGTCCAATACTCCCTCGCCGCACTCCCTGTTGCCAACGGCCACACTCCTCCCCAGAACGTCACTCGCATGCCCGGCAAGAAAAACTCGTCCCTCGATCGCGTCTTGGGACGCATCGACACGCTCGACTCCGTCAGCCTCGCCAATCTCGTGCAGCGCCTGGCCCGCGAACGAGGGCTGTTCGAAGACATCTTCAACACGCTGCAGGAAGGCATCCTGGTCATCAGCTCCGACGGTCGGATTGAATATGCCAATCGGGCGGCACAACGGTTGATCGGTTTGAGCGATGACGATTTGTCAGGTCAGAGCCTGTGGCGCCTCGTCCCTGGACTGCGCCCGTCGCTTGAGCCGGCCTTGGAAAGCGAAGGCGATGGTTCACTTCCCGTGGTCGCGCGTGAGTTTGAGCTCACGTATCCCGAGCCGCGCACGGTGCGCTTGTACATGGTGCCGTTTCGTGGCCAGGGGCGAGGAGCGCCGCGACGGTTCGCGGTGATCTTGACGGATATCACTCGTGACAAGCAGACGACGGAAGCCCGGATCGAAGACGAGCGTACGTCCTCGGTATTGCTGCTCGCCGCGGGCGTCGCGCACGAGTTGGGCAATCCGCTTAATTCGTTGACGATTCATCTGCAGCTGATCGAACGGCGACTAAAGAAGCTCAAGGCAAAGGACAAAGACGCGGGTGCCGTCGCCGACTCGATCGCGGTTTGTCAGGAAGAGGTACGGCGGCTCGATGGAATCATCACTAATTTCCTGGAGGCGATCCGCCCGCGTCCCCCCGATCTGGTGGAGACGAACCTCGCGGAGATGTTGGCTGAAGTGCTGCGCTTTCAGCAAAACGAACTGGCTGACCGGGGCATCAACGTCGAAGCAGAGACTGCTCAGGATCTGCCGGTCGTGATGGCGGATCGCAACCAGCTCAAACA
The DNA here is from genome assembly GCA_039930205.1 of Opitutus sp. GTDB lineage: Bacteria > Verrucomicrobiota > Verrucomicrobiia > Opitutales > Opitutaceae > Opitutus. The sequence goes on from JBDSPT010000414.1 coordinate 1,700, forward strand.
GGTTTTTTTCAACATTATGAAGAATGCCGTCGAGGCGATGCAGCCGGGCGGCCAGTTGCGGATCCGGTCACGCGTCGACGACGATAATGTGTACCTCCTCTTTGGTGACAGCGGTTCCGGCATCAAACAGGAGGATCTCGTCCGGCTGTTTCAGCCTTACCACACGACGAAAGTGGGCGGGCATGGGCTCGGTCTGATGATCGTGCAGCGGATCATGCGCGACCACGGCGGCCAGATCGGCATCGAGAGCAAGGAGGACATCGGGACTTTGGTGACGCTGCAGTTCCCGCGCCGAGACCGGCGGGTGCGGATGCTGCAGTAGATCGCCGAGTGGGTTGGGCCCGCGAAGTCCACACGGAGGATTTGGTCTCAGAGGACACGGAGCCCGGTCACCGAGGTCGCTGGGTAAGGACCCGAAAAGGATTTCGGTCCGGTTGGCGAAACGTCCTGCATGAGCGCGAGGGTTCTGTCCCCTCCGTCACACCGTGAGGAAATCCGTGACTTCCGGGTTCCAAATCCGCGTTTGCAGAAAATCATGTAGGTAACCGCACCGATTTAGCGCCGAATTGGGTGAGATTCTCGTCTGGAAAACAGAGAAAGATTGCACGGGGCGAGCGGGTTGGGGATGAAGGTTAAATCCGCAACTTCCCTCCATCGTCTTCGTCAGGCGGGGCAGACAAATGCTCCAGAATGGATCAATCGCAATCGACCGCCTTGGCCGAGCTGGTTCGCCAGGCTCAGGAAGAGGATCCGGCTGCCCAACGCACGCTGATTATCAGCTACCAGCGTCGGATAGCGGGATTTGTGTATGCGATTACGGGTCGGGGAGATGCGGTGGAGGATCTGGCCCAGTTGGTGTTCATCAAAATGTTTCGGGCGATTGGCCGACTGCACGACGTGGCGCAGTTCGAAGCCTGGCTGTTTCGTCTGGCCCGGAACACGTGTATCGACCACCTGCGGCGCCAGAAGCTGCGGCGGATCTTTACGCCCTTCGGGCCCGAACACGAAAACATCGCCGAGCCGTCCGGGGCCGTCGACACCGAGGAGCTGGATGCGCTGCGCCACGCCCTGCAACAGCTTCCGCCCAAGGACCGCGCGCTGCTGGCCCTTGCCCAGGAGGGGCGAAGTCAGGTCGAGATGGCGGAAGCCACCGGCACCACCGTGATGGCGGTGAAGGCAAGATTGCATCGCGCACGCGAACGGCTACGTGAATTCTACCAAAGACCTAATGAAACCTGAAAACGACGCCTGGCTGGCACTGAACGATCACGCCGCAGCCTTGCTGCATCCGGGCTTCGCCGAGCGGACGCTGCGCGCGGCGCGCATCGTGGCCCCGACCTTTATCAGTCAGTGTATCCTAAGTGCGGTGACGGCATCCGTGTGCCTCGGCGTGGTGTTTGCCGTGCACACCCGGGTTACGGCACTGGAAACCGCTCGCAACCTGGCGGGTTGGGAGCTGCTCGTGGCTGAGACCGAGACGCTTGGACAGATTCCATGACGTCGCGGGTTTTCATCGCCTCATTGACTGTCGTGATGTTTGGCGCCGGCTACGGCGCGCGTGTGTGGATGGAACGTTCACGCTGCGCGGTGCCACCGGCGCCCGCGTTGCTGGGTGAGATCTCGACGCCTAAAACCACCGGGGCCACTGCCGCTCCGAAACCGAATCTTGGCGCGCCCGAGCGGCCGCCGAACGCCGCACGACTCGCGACTGAAATCGAAAATTTGCGTCCCGCCATCGAAGAATTTCGGAGCCGCATGGTCGAAATCGACCAGCAGATGGATCGTGACGTCCTCGCTTTGTTGCGACCGGAGCAGATGCCGCGCTGGGAGAAAATGCTGAAGCGCCGCGTCGAGTACCGTGAAAAAGAAGAAGCTGGGATTAGCGCCGATCAGCCGCTCACGGCGGAACAGATCGCGAGTCTCCAGCAACGCCCGTTGTATAAATTGATGGCCGTGGTCGTGGTGCCGCAAAAACTTAAGTGGCTCGCGAACGACCTGAAGTTGGACGCCGCGCAGAAAGAGAAAGCAGGGGAGATTCTCCGCCTGCGCCGGGACAAGTTCCTCGCGCTCGTCGATTCTTCGCCTCCGCCGTCGCTGACCCTGAGCCGGCTTGCGCCCCTCGCGAAGCAGCTCGGCGAACCCAAAAAGTAATCGGCTGTTTTTCCGACGTCGGCAGCGCGCCCGCACGCGCTTCGATCCTCGTCTGCGCGTCGACATTCATCGATCGACCCATTGCGCGAGCGCTCCCTCCATCGCGCTTAGCCGGGTCCGGTTCTGCCACCGGGCTTGACCGGCGCAGCCTGCGGCCTGTGAATCAGATGAATGGTGCCCAGCGTATTGATCGTCGATGACGAGAAGCATACCCGCGAGGGGCTGCAGCAAGCATTGAGCGAGAACTACGACGTCACGGTCGCGGCCAACGCCGATGAGGCCTTCAACCTCATGGACGCCCAGCCGTTTGAAGTGGTGCTTACCGATCTGCGCATGCCTGGAAAATCCGGGTTGAAGGTCATCGACAAGGCGCTCGCCCTGCCGAACCGGCCTGCCGTTTTGATGATGACGGCCTACGGCAATATCGAAACTGCCGTGGAAGCCATGAAGCGTGGCGCGGTCGATTTCCTCACCAAGCCGGTGAACATTGAGCGGCTCGAGGTGCTGATTCAGCGTGCGCTCAAGACGAAGACGCTCGAGGTCGAGGTGAAGCAGTTGCACGAGCGGCTCGACGAAAAATTCAGTTTCGAAGGCATCATCGGCAATTCGCCGCGGCTCCAGGAGGTCATCGATCGCGTTCGCCTCGTCGCGCGATCTCGCGCCACGATCCTGATCGATGGCGAATCCGGCACCGGAAAGGAACTGATCGCGCAGGCCATTCACCAGACAAGTCCGCGCGCCCGTGGCCCGTTCATCGCCGTCCACTGCGCGGCGTTGTCCGAAAATCTGCTCGAGAGCGAGCTGTTCGGCCACGAACGCGGCGCGTTCACCGGCGCGAGCGAACGTCGCATTGGCCGTTTTGAATCGTCCGACGGCGGCACGTTGTTTCTGGATGAGATCGGTGAGATCTCGGCCTCGACGCAGGTCAAACTGCTGCGATTTCTGGAGACCAAATCAGTCGAGCGCGTCGGCGGATCCAAGCCGCTTGAGCTTGATGTACGCCTTGTGGCGGCGACGAACAAAACGCTCGAGCAGCAGGTGCGGGAAGGAAAGTTCCGCGAGGACCTGTTCTTCCGGCTCAATGTGGTCCGCATCACCATGCCGGCGCTGCGCGTCCGGCCGGAGGATATTCCGTTGCTCCTGGCGCACTACATCAAGGTGTTCTCCGACGAAAATGGAGTTCCGCCGCTGTCATTTGAACCGGGGGCGCTGCACACCCTCCAGACGTATCCATGGCCTGGAAACATCCGCGAGCTGCGCAATTTTTGTGAGAACGCGGTCGTGCTTCGTCGCGGGGGCAGCTTGAGCGAGTACGACCTGGAGCCCAAGTATCGTGGTGTGGTCCCTGGATCCTCCGGCGCAAATTCGAGTGGATCCGGGGGCGTGCCGCCGCCCGGACCGACCTCGTTTTCGGTGGAGGAAAATGAAAAGCGCCTGTTGCGCGAGGCGTTGATCAAGTCACGCGGCAATCGCACGAAAGCGGCGCAGCTGATGGGTCTAAGTCGTCGCACGCTCCACCGCAAAATCGCGCAATGGCCCGAATTGGACGTGACGGATTGAAGGGGATCGGAGAGCGGCGCCGTAGGCCAGCTCGCGTGCGCCTGGACCTTTCGTGCAGGCAGATCCGTGAGGAGCTGGATCCGGCTTCCGAACGTAGGAAGCGCGCTCGCGCGCGGTCGGAATGGGAGACTGAAACGGAAGGTCGACCGACGTGGCGCCCGGGTTGCGAAGATCCCTGCGCTTACGCCCAGAGCCACGATAACGGATTCCAAAATGTAGGCAGCGCGCTCGCGCGCGCTCCTGTTTCGAAATGGTGGGACGACCTGCGTGTCGTCCGCGTTGCCGATGGCCCGACCGACCGCGCGCAAGCGCGCTACCTACGGCGATGCATCGAGCTGCGTCGTTCAAAGCGGCGTCAAGCCGCCGCACTCCCTCGTATGAATCTCCATGTCGCGACCTCGTAGCACCCAGGAGCTGATTCACTGGCTGGAGATGGGCGAAGGGGCCCGGTGGATCCGCTTGATCGGCGCGCTGCTCGGGGTCGCGGTGATTTCGCTGCTGGTCGCGTGGAAGCAGTTTCACGGCGTCACGTCCGAGGCTGCGCTGGTTCAAGCCGATGTGGGCCGACAGCTCGCACTCGGTCATGGATTTTCCACAACGGTCAACTATCCCCAGACCGCTGCGTTCCTCAATCACCGGGGCAGCTCCTTCGACTCACGTCATTCCTATCCGGAACTCCACCAGGCGCCGCTGTACTCGATCGTGATCGCACTGTCCCTGAGGCTTCTCCCGGCGCCATGGCGGGATGCGCTGTTCGCTCGCGTTCCGATTCCGCCCGACGGCTTTGCCGCGGATTATTTTCTTCTGGGGATCAACCTCGTGCTGCTGTGGCTCACGGCTTGGGTGACATTCGATCTCTCGCGGCGCTTGTTCGATGCCCCGGTGGGCTGGATCGCCGCACTCGCGTTTTTGCTTTCGGTGGGAGTCTGGCAGCAAACCGTGATCGTGAACGGTTCTCCGCTGCTGATGCTGCTCGCCGTCACCGCGTTTTGGATATGGACGAAAGCGGATGAGGCCGCCCGCACTGGGGGAGTTCGCGCGTTCGGCTGGTTTGCCGGGGTCGGCGCAACGTGTGGCCTCTTGTTTCTGGCTGAGTACTCGGCGGGCGCATTGGGGTTGGTGGCACTCGGCGATGCTGCGACCAGGTTTCGTGGAGCGAGTCGCTGGAAGGCGACAATGCTGGTCGCAGCAGGATTTTTGGTGATCACCGCGCCGTGGGTAATTCGCAATGTCACCCTGACAGGGCAGCCGGCTGGGCTCGCGGTACAAAATATCGCTTTGAAATCCGGCGATCCGACGGCAGAGCCGGTGGAGCAGCGTCGGATGTACTCGTCTGAACTTCCTGGGATCGATCTGAACAAGTTGGCGAACAAAACCCTTACCCGTGTGCAGGAAAGCGTGAAGGCGCAGATCTGGTCCGGGGGCGCGATGTGGTTCGCGGGGTTCTTCGCGGCGGGCTGGCTCTATCGCTTTCGTTCACCGGTCGCGGATCGGCTTCGCTGGTTGTTCACCCTCGGGCTCGCCGTGGAGATTCTTTCTCAGGCCGTGTTCAACTCGGGTGAAAGTGAACGGCTCGCGGCGGCCTGGCTCGCGCCTCTGATCATCGTTTTCGGAGCTGGGTTCCTCGTCGTGCTGCTGACGAGCAACGCCGTGCTGAGCCAGTGGCCGCGTTGGGTGATCGCGGGTGTTCTTTTCGTTCAAGGGGTGCCGTTGCTGCACGATGCGTTGGAGCCGCGGCGACTCCACTTTCAGTATCCGCCGTATTTCCCGAGCCTGTTCATGGGCATGCGGCAGGATCTTCAACGTCGCGATACGCTGCACCGGTTTGGCGTCATGGCCGACGTGCCCGCCGGCGCGGCGTGGTACGGACAACAGCGGGTTTGGGCGCAGCCGCTCAGGTTGCGCGATTTCTATGCGGTCAATCTGGAGCAGCCGATCGGCCAGCTGCTCCTGACGCCGCGGACGCTTGACCGGCCGTTTTTCTCCGAGCTGGCCGCGCGTCCCATCGAACCGGATGCGCTTGGTCGGGCCACGAATGTGTTTGGCGAGTGGGGACAGATCTACGCTGGCCTGCTCACGGGTCGACTGCCCGTTGAGTTTCCGCTGACCGCGCCGCAGAAGCTGGCGGAGAATCTATACGTCCTGCTCAACCCGGCCCTGCCGCCACCACCGGGAAAGTAATTGCTTCGGCTCAAACGCGCTCACTACGGTCACGCGTGTGCTTTCACTCGTTCTACCGCATTTAAATAATCGATGTCGCCATGCTCGTGAGAGCGTGGATCTTCGGGCTCAGGGACGGACCGGCTCAGGCCGTGGTGGGCGCCGCGACCTCTTTGGTGGATTTGCGCTTGTGGTCATGCGTGGCGTCGGGAACCCAAACTCATGCCTCGGCGCGAGGGCTGGTTCGTGGTGTCGCTT
>JBDSPT010000415.1:0-6130 GCA_039930205.1 Opitutus sp.
AATGGTACCATTGCCAAAGCCCGCTTGCACGGTGCTCGTGAGAACATCGCCGCCGAAAATGCCCAAGCGGCTGTAACTAGCATCGTCCGGATTGGCAGCGCTGCCGCCAGCCAGCCGAGCCGCAGCCGTGGAAAGGTCGACCTTGATCAGGTCAGGAATGAAGATGCCGACCAGATCGGTGCGGTTCGTGGTTGGGTATCCAATGTTGCCGTTGAAGATCAGCGCCTTGATCAACGCGCCGAGTTCAGGAGTTAATGCATACTTCGCAAACAACTGCGCGTCCACCGTGGGCGACGTGCGATTGTAGATATCCTTGTCCTCGATCGCGACCAACGCTTCGCAGAACAACGGATTGCCCTGGCGGCCCACCTGCACGAAATCGCCGTGCGTGGTGTCTTTTTGCTTCGTGCCTTCTGGCAGAACACTGACGCGCTGACGGCTCGTCGTGGCGTAGACGCCGACGACCTGCTGATCGCCACCGAGCTGCCAGAGTGGGATTTCCAATGCGATCGTGTGGACGTTGAACCCGGACTGGCTGTCGTTCGACGACATGGCAACCGCTGGGTTGGCGCTCAGGACGCGGAGCTTCAGGAGATCGAAGATCGAGTTGATATCACCGTAGAAAGCATCTTCACGCTGGCCGGCAAACACGCGGTAACCACCCATTGAGTACACCGCCTGGGCCGTGTAACGATCAAGGTTGGCTGCATCCGCCACACCATCACGCGCCGGCAGGTCGGCGTCGTTGTTCACATTGTAGTAAGGCGTCGCGAAACCCTGGTTGTTCGGCGGGACGATACCCTGGCCGAGCTTGGTGGCCTTGTGAGTCGAGTTGTTGATCATCGTGACGGTGTACGTCAGCGTCAAATTCTGGGCTCCGTCACCGATCGTCTGGATGACGCCGAGGTAGGCTTGGAGAATCGTCTTCTGCGTCTTGTAGCTCTTGTCGAAGTCGAACTGATACGTGTACGTCGCGCGACCGGCGGCGAGATCCGCCCCCGTGGCCACGTGAATTTCGTATCTGACGTTCTCGTCGAAATTATAGATGTTTGGACCGACGCCGGGTTCTTCGTGTGGGTACACGGACAGCGCCGTCGTGAGGTACTTGTGGCCATCACGCTGGCTGACGAACGCGTAGACGTCCGTGGTATTGGCAGCGGGATCGAGCGTAATGAGCGGTGCGTCCTGGTGACTGGAGGCAAAGCTGAGGAGGGGAGCAGTCGCGAGGAGTGCGAGTGCGGTGACTCGCGCGAGTGAGCGCGAGGATGTGCGGGGTATACCGATGGATTTCATGATGTTTTCTGACGTGTGGCAATGTGTCCGGTATCTGCTGAGCCGGAGCTCGCAGGTATCAAACTAAAGGAGTCATCGAGCAGCTTTCGCTCGGAAGGAAACAGCATCGGGGCGAGGCGTCGCGCCCGGTTCAGCAGATCGCTCGCGTTCGGCTGGTTTGCGAGAACGGCAACGCGGCCGGCGTGCAACAGCAGTCGGGCGTCCACGGTACCTTCTGAGAGCGCGGCTTGCTGATGCACCAGCGCTTCGTCGGTGCGACCGGCTGACGCCAGCGCAAGGGCGACGGCGCTATGCGTCATGATATCGCCGCGCGTCTTCAATTCGGCGACGGCGAGTTCAACCGCGTTCTTCGGGTCCTGACCGCGCGTCGCGAGAAACAATGCGACCGTGCGCGGATCTTCGGCGATGCCTTCGGCGATCAGCAGATGCTCGACTGCGAGCGCATCCGCCTCATGGCCCGTGGCACGAAGCGCATCCGCGTACACCCAGCGAGGCTCAGGCAAGGGCAGAATCGTTGCAGCGCGAGCGAGTGGGATCAGCGCATCGACCGCACGGCCCGATGCGAGGAGCAGCCTTCCCTGCAATAACAACGCGGGCTCAAATTCGGGCGCCCGTCCGAGCGCTTGCTGGACCAATTCCATGGCGGCGGCGGCGTTGCCCTGCTGCCAGACCAACTGAGCCAGCCGGACGAGACACCACGCCGAAGCGCCTGGATCGCCCGGACCACCGGCGCGGACGGCGAGCGTCTGCACTTCAATGGCTCCCGTGAGATCACCCTTGATCCAGCGAATGTTCGCAGCCCGTGCGTAGGAATCGAGCGACGGCTTCAGGTCCACCATTTTCTGATACGCCTCGGCCGCTTCACCGATCCGACCTTCGTCGTACAGCGCATCGCCGAGCAGCGCGAAATCGGAGGCGGCGCCACGACTTGCCACAAGCTTGCGTCCTGCGATCTCCGCTTCGGCAAACCGGTGCCGGGTCTGCAGCACGTGTCCGCGCAACAGCAGCGCTTGATTCTCCATGCCAAATTTCTGCTCGAGGGCGTCCGCGGCCGACGCAGCCAGAATATAAAATCCGGGATCGGAACTCACGCGCGCCTTGGCGACGAAGAGCCAGGCCAGACGTTCCAACTCAGCCCCCGGCATCGTCGTCGTTTTCAACTTGAGCTGGCAGCTGCGGATCTGCTGATCGAGCGAACCCTGCCCTTGGTGCTCGATCAGAAGCAGTGCAGGGATCCCCGAAACCTTCTCTTGCGTGGCAGTTGCAGGAAGGGCGCCGAGGATGAACGACAACGTGAGAACGGTGAAGGAGCAGGGGCGTCTCACGATCTCGTGCATAAACGTTCCTACGCGTGGGCGGCCCAACTGGATGCAGGCGTGATGATCGACGTTGTATGAACACGACGGCTCAACCGGAAAATGAAGGGGTGAAGGTAACTCGGCGCGGTTCAAGATAGGCACCAGACCTGCCGCTACCCTGGGTGTTCGAAGAATCCCTGAACTAACCGAAATAGCCCCAGGCACGACGAAGCTTAGCCGGACTAATGCAATCGAACCCCAGAAAGTCCTGCAGCATTCGTCGTGAGACGGGCGATAGGTGCGACCCACCCTGCATCCACCGTCTCACGACGGTGGTTACATTTCATTGCATGGTTACGGCCCTGGCTCGCAGCTATGATTCGCCTACACGAGATCGCATTCGGGAGGGCGAGTTGTTCCCGCCGAGTCGTGATTGAGCCGACGCCCAAATCCTCCCTCGCCCCTTGACGCGCGACCACGTCCGTCGCGCAATCGCTTTGTGACTGGCTTCCTCGAGCACTTCAAAATGACGCTCCGTCTTTACGCGCGCGACCGGATGTCACTCCTGTATGGATTGCTCTTCCCCGTGATTTTTCTTGGCGCTTTCTGGGCGCTGTATCGCCACGAAACGATCCCGCTGCGGCTGCATCTTGGTGAACTGCTCACCGTCACAGCGCTCGGCGGGGCCTGCTTTGGGCTGCCGACGACGCTGGTCAGCGAGCGCGAACGCGGCGTCTGGCTGCGCTACCGGATGACGCCACTCTCACCCGCCCAGTTGCTGACGAGCACGCTCGTCGCGCGATTCATCATCGTTGTCACCGCGGGAGCACTACAGTTCGGACTGGCTGCTTTGATCGGCATGAGCGCACCGTCGCACCCCGCTGAACTAGCCGCGGCCTACACTTTGGTCACGGCAACTTTCATCGCGCTCGGCCTCGTGATCGCCGCGCTTGCGGACAGCGTGCCGGCGGTGCAGGCGCTCGGACAATGTCTCTTCCTGCCCATGCTCATCCTCGGCGGCATCGCCGTGCCGATCGCGAGCCTTCCGCTTTGGGCGCAGGATCTTTCCGCGTTTCTCCCCGGTGGTTACGCGGTCGACGTCCTCCAGGCGTGCGTCGATGGGTCCGGATTTTCCGCAACGCGGTTCGGGCTCCTGGCTCTCGCTCTCATCGGCGTCGCCGCATTCGTGGTGGGCGTCAGACTATTTCGTTGGGCAGCGGGACAACGATTCCGCACGGTTGCCGGCAAAGCGTGGTTGATCCCCCTGCTCGCAAGCTGCGCACTTGTCGGGGTTTTCGCGCAAGGCGGAGAACCTCGCTCCGCAGGGAAACCGCCGTCAAAGACGTCGGCCCCGGCGGTGAGTAACCCAGCGCGCCCATTGGAGCCGTGGGAGCGACTCACCGACGCCCAGATCAACGCGATCAATTTCTCCGTGCCTTCAGACGACGGTCGCGTGACGCCGATCGCGCGCGATGAGGAGACTCCGGATGACGCGACAGATCTCACGCTCGCGAAATTGGAAGGCGAGCTCCCGCATTGGATGCCGGGTCACGTCGCAGATCCCGTGCAGCGAGCGCGCAATCTTCTATCGGTGGCCGCAGTCGTGGATCTGATGCAAAACCCGATCGAGCGATTCGTGCCCGCGCTCGTTCAGCAAAAGATCGTGGCCGACCTGCCGAACGAGCAGGCCGCACGACTGCTCGCGTGGATCGCGCTGCATCCTGGCGAAGGCACTGTGATTTCAAATCTCTCCGAACTCCACCTGCAGGGCGTGGCGTCGGAAGCCGTCGTACGGGAGCGCGTGCAACTCTACGCGATCAAGCTGCTCGCCCGGATCACCGGGCGGCAGACGACTGCGAAATAAACGCGTCTCACGTCGACGGCGGTACAGCGGGCGGCGCGACCGGCACCGGTGGCACTGCCGGTTCCATCGGATGCTCCTTCAGCAACTCGTCAGCCCGGAAGAAACCCTCGCGCCCCTTCAGCGACGCCCGAATCTCTTTCACTCGCGCCGGACTCACGTACTTGCCCATCTCGGGACGCAACGTACGGGCATAGGTGATGACCGCCGCAACCTCCTGGTCGGTCAGCATGCCCCCAAACGCGGGCATCGGCGGCGTCAGTCCTTCCTTGTAGGTTTTGCCATCGACCGTGATGTCGCCCATGAGACCTTGCAGAACGATCTTGATCAACCGGTCCTCGTTGCCCGGCACCCACTCACCGTGACTCAATGGGGGATAAATGCCGGCAACGCCTTCCCCACCAGGTTGGTGACAGGAGACACAGTGCCCGTCTCTTGAATACACCTCACGGCCAATCTTCCAGAGATCCGTGCCATCGCGGCCGAGTTTTTCGGTCACCGCCTTCGGGATTTCCGCCGCCGCTTCGAGCTTGGCGAATTGAAGATCACCTTTGAGATAATTTACCGCGACCGGATAATCCGCTTCCGCTTTCGGCGTGGCTGCGAGCAACGCCCGCGCCTCAGTCTGCAGCGGCACCAAAGCATACAACGCCGCGTTCTTCATCCAGTGATCCAGCGGATAACGCATGCCTTCGAGGAGGATGCTCGCGCCCGCTTTCCCGCCCACCCACGAGGACGCCACGATCGCCTCGAGCCGCACCCGGGCCGCGGGGTCGCTGGCGGCGCGTTTCAAAATGGTTTCGTAATCCGGGATGTGCCGGAACTCATGGCGAACCACCCGCACGGCCGCCGACCGAAGCTGCAGTGATTTTGAAGTGAGGCATCGCTCGAGCAACGCGCGATCAAGCTGTCGCTGTCCCCAAGTGACCCAAAGTCCCTCCAGGAGGAAACGCTCGTAATCGGGATCGTCGCGATCGAGCGCGGCGACCCATTTGGTCACCGCGGGCAAAACCTGCGCGGCCGGGCGGCCACGCAACTCGCGATGCGTGCGATAACGCGTCCGGTATTCGGGCACCGTCAAATGCGCCAGCAATGCCTCAATCGGCTCGCCCGCGACGATCTCAGGCTGCACCAGCGGCCGCGCAGGATATGTCACGCGATAAATTCGGCCGTGCTCGTGATCGCGATTCGGATCGCGCGCGGAATGCTGCATGTGGCCGATCAGCGCGTTGTGCCAGTCAATCAAATACAGCGAACCATCCGGGGCGATCTCCATGTCGACCGGTCGGAAATTGGGATCGGATGACTTGATGAAATCGGCGCGCAAATCTCCACGAAATCCCGCGCCTTCCTCCCGCATCGAGTACTGTTTCGTGCCGAGAAATCCGATTGTGTTGTTCACGATATAGTCGCCCTGCACCTGGTCAGGGAAGTGCCGGCTGTAGATGAACTCGGTGCCCGCTGTCGGTCGCACGCGATGCTCGGTGAAGCGAATCTCCTCCGGATATTCGATGCCGAACGGAAGCTTCAACGACAGCGGCAACATCCAGAAGTTGTTCCCCGACGACGCATCCGAGATGAAGTTCTGGCCCCAGGCGTCGAAGGAAACGCCCCAGGGATTGTTGTAGTCGTACTGGCTGTACCGCTCGAGCCGCCAGCTCTTCGGATCGAAGCGATA
>JBDSPT010000416.1:0-3873 GCA_039930205.1 Opitutus sp.
GTCAGGCGATCAAAGGATAAGAGGTGAAGGCGCGAAGAATTCTTAAACCCTTGAGGATTCCGCGGGAAAGGCAGGGGCCCTACGGCTGAATAGTTGATGTGGAAATCAGATTGTGGAGCTCCCAAGCGAATTGAAACGGATCAAGTTCACGCTCCGAACCTAACTCCACAGCCGACTTCAATTCCAATCACTCAGTCACCACCGATACGGCACCTGTAACCGCGGATTTCCGTGCGCCCGTCGCAGCCGCCAGCCTGGCGTTCAACTCTGCGTCGAAGGCATGGGTCTCGATCTTTCGCGCGACGTCGTAGTAGAAGCGCAGAGTCTTTAAGGGCTTCTCCTGAGGCACGGCTTCTTTCCGCGCGACCGCCACCGTCGGCAACTTTCTTCGGACCAGATCAGCGTTGAGATCGAGGTACATCGCGGAGTTCCAGGGGGCCGCGTGACGCACGTCACGATTTTGTTTCAGTGTCGTATAGACGAGAGCCGCAACGGTCGTGATGCTGCCCATGTAATAGAGGACGAAGGGATCGAGCAACGGATCCCCCTCCTCCGCCCGCGCTGAAAAATGCGCGGTCAACAGCGTCGCGCCCCACGCCAATCCCAATGAAATGCGGTATCGGCCAAGCGAACACCACGGAACATGCGCCAGCTTCGCGTTCGGTACGCACCGGACGAACATCGCTGCGACCTCGTCATGCGAGTACTCGCGTCGTCCGACACAGAGCGGCGCATTGGACCGCCGCGTCTTGCGCAACATCTCGTACGTGCGAAAGAAACTGGGCGGTCCATTCAGAAATCCCGCGGCATCGTGTTTCACGCCGCCAAGCAATGTCACAGATCCGCCCGATAGAATCTCGTGCACCAGCGGGTTCACTTTCGCCTCGGCCGCCAAATACGACTCCTTCTGCGCGACGGCTGCAGTCACGTCGGCTTCGTCCAAATGGTGACTCGTCCGACGATCAACCGAACGACAGAGCACATACAGGGTGTCCATGGGAAAGCGGCAGGAGGGTTGCGATCGAACGCTGGAGCGAGGGTCAGGGTCACCCTCATCGATTGCGCGAGCATTCGAACCGATTATCCTGCCGGTGGCAAGAAGGCGCAGGTCGGCGCACCCGACAATTGCCGCCGAAACCCTTGTATCTTGGTTTGCCGGCCCGTATTTCGCTGCAATCCTCAAGGGGTGAAGACAGTGCTCGCCCCTATCCTTGCCCTTTTTGCCCTCTCTGCCATGGCGCTCGAACCTGAAGTCCGATCCGCAAAACTCGACCTCACTCCGCCGCCCGACTACGCGCTGCCCAATCCGCTGTTGAGTGAAACCGGCCAGGTCATCGGCTCCGCCGAGCAATGGAGAAATCAACGGCGTCCGGAATTGCTCGAGCATTTCTCGCGAGACGTCTATGGCCGCACGCCGACCGGACAACCCGCGGCGTTTCGGGCAGAGGTCACTTCAACGGAGCACCAGGCCCTCGGTGGTCTGGCAACGCGCAAGGAAGTCACGTTGTGGCTCGACTCGCAGCCGACCAGTCCGGCGGTGCACTGCCTGCTGTATATTCCCAACGCAAACGTCAGCTCGGCGAAACACCCCGCATTTCTCGGACTGAACTTCTACGGCAATCACTCGGTCCATCGCGATCCGGGCATCACCCGTTCAGAGGCATGGATCATGAAGGAAGCGCCCGGCGTGGTTGATCACCACGCCACCGAAACCTCGCGCGGAACTGACGCCGATAAATGGCCGATCGAAGCGATCGTGGGTCGAGGCTATGCTGTCGTGACGGCCTACTGCGGCGATCTATGTCCCGATCGCGCTGATGGCCTCGGCGAAAGCGTCAACCACTGGCTGACACAGACGACGACCGAATCGCGTGCCCCGGAGGCGTGGGGCGCGATCGGCGTGTGGGCTTGGGGACTCAGCCGCATTCTCGACTACCTTGAGTCTGATCCTGACATCGACGCGAGTCGCGTGGTCGTAACGGGCCATTCGCGTCTCGGCAAAGCCGCGCTCTGGGCCGGGGCGCAGGACGAACGGTTCGCCGCCGTGATCTCGAACGAGTCCGGCTGCGGTGGCGCCGCGTTGAGCAAGCGGATCCACGGTGAGACCGTCGCCAGGATCAACCAAACCTTCCCACACTGGTTCGCGCGCAACTTCCGAAAATTCGACAATCACGAATCGGAGCTGCCCGTTGATCAACATGAACTGCTCGCCTTGATCGCACCCCGCCCGCTGTACGTCGCCAGCGCCGAAGGCGACGATTGGGCCGACCCGGAAGGCGAGTTCCTCTCCGTGAAAGGCGCCCAACCCGTGTATCAGCTTTTCGGTATCACCGGTCCACTGTCGTCGGGGGTTCCTCCGGTGCACTCACCGTCTGGCGACGCGCTGCGATATCACATCCGCAGCGGTCCTCACGATATGACCGCCTACGACTGGTCGCGCTATTTGGATTTCGCCGATCAATGTCTGCCGAAGTTGTCGGCAACCCGCTGACGTGTGCCCACCGCTCGCGTTTACTTCTCCAGTTTCACCCGCGCGAACCGGTGGGCGCCAAGCGGTGCCGGATCCCAGTTTTTGACGGCGGGGTGAATGCGATAAGTTCGCGCTAAAAACAAGAGCGGGGTAATCGGCGCATCAGCTAGCAGGAGTGATTCGGCTCGTCGGAAAACCTCGAAGCGTGCGACGGGATCGAGCATTGTACCCGCATCATCGAGGAGCCGATCGTAGTCCGCGCGTTTCCAGCCGGTCCAGTTGTTGCCGTTGGTCGCGCGGAAGATGTCGAGGAACGTCACAGGATCCGCGAAGTCCGCAACCCAGCCCATCAGCGCCAACGAGTGCGCCAACGTCTGCTGATTTTGAATCCAGGTTTTTTGCTCCAGAGGTTCGATTGTGATTCGCACGCCCAATTCCCGCCGCCACATCGCTTGGATCGCTTCCGCAATCCGAGGATACGTCGCATCATTGAGCACCTGCATGGCAGTTTCCGGAAGCCCAGCGCCTTGAGGGAATCCAGCATCGGCCAGGATTTTGCGGGCTTCTTCGAAATTATGCCTGACTCCTTTGGCCGTTGCATAGCCGCCGCAATTCGGCGGCACGAGACTATCGGCCGCGAGGTAGGAACCATACATCACGTTCTTCGCAATTGCCTCACGATCGATCGCTAAGGCGAGCGCTTGCCGCACCCGCGGATCGTTGAACGGCGGCTTCGTGACGTTGAAGTTCACATACAGCGTGTTCAACAACGGCTCGATCCGCAGCAGCTCCGGCGCTTCGGCCCGGTATGATGCAATTTTGCTCTTCGGAACGTCGTAAGTGATGTGGAGTTGGCCCGCCCGAAAATCCAAATCCTCGACGTCCGCCTTCTCGGTCGGAAAGAAGGTGATTCGCTCGAGCCCCATCTGGGCCGCACCCCAGTAATGTGGATTCTTCGACACCACGATGCGCGCATTGGGACTCCACTCCGTGAGAACGAACGGACCGTTGCTGACCATGTTCCCGGCTCGGGTCCACCTCGTATTGCGATCATCGGTACGCCCATATTTCTCGATCGTGGCACGATGTACCGGCATCCACGTTTGATGTGCGGTCAGCGCCGGAAGATAAGGCGTAGGTCGCTCGAGCCGGAGACGAAGGGTGTGATCATCGACGACGTTCACGCCGACCTCTGAGAAATCGGTCAGCTCTCCTTTGTTAAACCGCTCGGCATTTCGGATGGGCCACAACATCGCGGAGTACGAGGCGCCAAAGGCTGGAGTTAGGATGCGTTGAAATCCAAACGCAAAATCGCGGGCCGTCACGAGCTCGCCGTTCGACCAGCGGGCGGTCGATCGGAGATGGAACGTGTACTCGAGTCCATCAGGTGTAACGTCCCACGA
>JBDSPT010000417.1:0-3691 GCA_039930205.1 Opitutus sp.
TACGAGGCGAGCTACCGCAAACGTCAAGAGCGCTTCCTGCACAAACGCGCCGCCGAACTCGGCTTCACCCTCGTCCAAAGCCCAAGCTAAAACTATCTGAGTTCATTAGCAGAAGCGCAGCGACGAAGCAATCCAGCTGGATCGCCACGGCGCGCTTCGCGCACCTCGCCGATGACAATGAGGCGGCGTCCGGCTACAGTTTAAGTTAAACCGCTCTAGAGCAATTCAGCAGTGGTGTAGCCCCGCCGGTGAGGACGTGGACTGGCAACTCCCTGAGCCCGAAGATCAATGCTCTTACGAGTGCGGGATCACGCCGCGGGTTGGGTTGAGTTTTGCGGTGTTTGGACACGCCAGATGCGATGCTGACTCTTGTTTTGAAACCCGTCTCTGCCTTGAATTGACACTTCTGATACGCGGTCCGGACGTCATCTCAGAAATGCAATCAGGCGGCCGCGATTCGGCAGGTCGAGTTTCTCGTAGATCGAACGCAACTGTTTCTTCACGGTGAGCACACTCTTGCCGAGATTGCCGGCAATTTCGGCGTTTGTGGCGCCCTGCGCGGCCAGGGCCGCAACTTCGCGTTCGCGCAGACTCAGGCGCGCAATTTGGGCGAGGTTTTCCGCTTCCCCGTTGCGGTGTCCGTTGGCGTTTTCCGTTTGATGCTCCAGCCGCACGAGGAAAATCGGCATGCTGAGCGGCGCCGCATCCAGCTGGAGAAGATTAACCGAAACACGGAGCCCGCAAATCGTGGCATGCTTGATCACCACGCCGGCGGGATCGAGCAACGTGCAGCCTCGATGATGCGTCGGCTGCCATTTCGCTTTGAACTCCTCGCAGTAGTCCAACACCGGCAGGGGCAGCCGGAAATCATCGCAATGTTTTTCAATGCGGCCGGAAACCAGCCCGTGATTCCACACGGCGCACAACTCAACCGCGGTGCGATTTCGATAAGTCACGCGCAGATCCCAATCGAGCAACGCCGTCGCAAGGGGAAGATTCACGAGCAATTGCTCCAGCGACAAGCGGACGGCCCGTTCACGATGCAGACTCAAAATCCGGTGCAGCACGGTGTCGAAATGGGCGTGCAGTCCGGAAAGAAACTCCATCTCCGCGCCGGTAAAGTCTCGCTGTGCCGCCGTGCGATGCAGGCCGATCATGCCTTGAAATATTCCGGCATGCCAGAAACAGAAGCACGCGAAATGGCGGTCCTCGTGGGGGCCCATGAACCGGGCGTAGAATTCCGTGGCCGCAAGGTCATCGTCCGGGATGACGTCGCTCATGCGCACGAGGGTCGTGCCGGGACGCGCGGCGAGATACGGGTTGAGTGGACTCAGTTCCTGGAAAAGGCGGAACTCTGCTTCCGAGGAGAACGGCGCCTTCTCGCGAAAGACCGTTGAGGACAGCAGTACGAAGGGCCGCAGGCAGAGGCAGATGAAGTGGAGAGGCAAGGCCTCGTGCAGCACGCGACACGTCGTGGACCAAAAGTCCTTCATTTCCTGCGCGGAGTGCAGCTTAAGCAGCACGTGATCGAGATCACTCGTGTTGCGATGTATGAGCGGATGCACCGCCTTTCTTCCGGAACGCGGGCGCCGAATCATGCGAGTCGTGGGAAGCGCACTCACGGGAGTATCTGCACCGTAGCGCGCCGGGGGTCGGGTGTCCAAGGCCAATCCGTTATGCGGTGCAACATACTCCGATCGGAGCATACCCGGGTGAACCCAATCGGTCGCGGCCAGAGGGAGCGTTTCATCCGGTCGGGGAATTGCGGTGAACCTGCAGATCCGCTAAACTGAGAGCGCAACTCGGCGGGCGACAGGTTCGGCCGGGTATTTCTCCACCCCCAACGCAAGGATTACTTATGGACCGCAAACAAGTTTACGCGGAGATCGAGCAGGTGTTCGGCAGCGTGCCGATGATGTTCAAAGTCGTTCCCGACTCGTCGCTCGAACTCGAGTGGCAGCTTTTCAAGCGAGTGCAGTTCGACGAAGGGCCGATCCCGAACAAATATCGGGAGCTGATCGGACTGGCGGTTTCGGCCTATGCGAAGTGCCAATACTGCCTCTTTTACCACACGGAGGTGGCCAAGCTGATGGGAGCGACGCAGGCGGAGATTGAAGACGCCGTGCACTACGCGAAATCCAGCGCAGGTTGGAGCACGTACATCAGCGGACTGCAGCTTGATCTCGAACAATTTAAGCGAGAGGTGCTGGCCGCTTGCGATCATGTCCGCGCCCAACAAAAGAAATCCAACTGAACGAAATCCCAGGCGATCGGTGGACGATGAGGATCGCCCATCAAACGAGGAAAACCATGAAACGAAAATACATCGACTGTCGTGAGTTCCCGGGTGACGTCACCTGCTCGGTCGCACTCGCTGCCGACACCGAGGAGGAGCTGATGGAGGCCGCCGTGCAACACGCCGTAGCAGTCCACGGTTTCACCGATAACTCTGAATTGCGGCAGGAGTTGAAGTCGTGCTTTCGCGACGGCACTCCCACACTCCGCGCACCGACACCTGCCGCAGCGAGCTGACACAACGCGCTTTGGGGTTTGGTGAAACGACGCGACGGACTCCGCAATCACAGTCCGAAGGCAGTCCGTGTGCGCGCGCTCCGGGGATCTCAGATTCCCTCATCCGATGCGCATTCGGCGACGACCGAGGTTACCCATTCCGCCACGATCTGGAGCCTATTCAGCAAACCTGTCGCCGCGCCCGTGAGGCGTGGACTTGTCACGTCACGTCAAAACACAGCAACTTTCCGTTGCAGATGTGACCCGAGGGGGCCAATTCTTTCCGGTCCGCGTTGCCCTGCCGTCGGGAAAACGCCGCCGCCCACCCCAACGTACGAAACACCTTTCACGGTTTACGCATGTAACCGTGTTTCGGAGACATCCTCACCCCATCCCAATGTTGTCCCTTCTTCGCCTCAACCGCCCTCTGCTCCTTTCACTGGCGGGCATTTTTTTGATTGCCAGCACCGCAGTCTCAACGGTCGCCGCCGAATCGGTTCCGACAAAACTGCCGATTCGAATCAAAACCGGCGTCACGGCTCCCCTGACCGACGAGACCGGAACGGTTTGGCTGGCCGACCAGGGTTTCGCGGACGGCGAGACGATCGATCGCTCGGGTACCAAGATCGCCAATACTAAAACTCCTTCGGTCTACGGTGCGGAACGCTACAGCATGTCGAAGTTCTCGTATGCCGTGCCGAACGGAAAGTACGTCGTGAAACTTCATTTCGCGGAAACGTATGAGGGTATCACCGCCGCGGGTGAGCGAGTTTTCGGGTTCAACGTTGAGGGCAGGGAGTTCAACGATTTCGATGTGTTCGCTAAAGCTGGCGGGGCGCTCAAGGCCTATGTCGAGACCGTCGAGGTCGAGGTCACGGATGAGAAGCTGGATATCACCTTCACGAGCAAAACCGAAAATCCGGAAATTAACGGGATCGAGATTATCGCCGCGCCATAATCTCTGACGAACTCGCGATGGAAAAGGAGGGTCCGAATGGATCCGCGTGTTATTGGTTAATTCCAGGAAAGGAGCTCGTTGCAAGGCGGCAGCACGAAACAGGGTCCGCCACAACGGCGATCACTGGACGATAGGTCCAAAATCGACAGTTATCGGCATGACCCCGGTGCGTCCGCTCGCTCAATCGCTGTCGTAAACCTCGACGAGTACGATGCCCGAGGT
>JBDSPT010000418.1:0-3541 GCA_039930205.1 Opitutus sp.
CCGACCTTGCTCAACAACCAGCACTCGAGATTAAAGCGTCCACTCCCTACAAGCGGACTCGCCAGATCTTGCGGATCTTCATGCACCACGGTGGCGAAAAACACTCCCGCGGGTCGACCCGTTGGACTGAGGCTGACTTGGGCGAGATCTTGCTGCCGACTGAGCGTGGGAATTTTTCCAGCGGTCCATGGGATGATGAGAATGGTGATCGTCGACAGAATGACGCAGGCCCAGACGGCCGGACCGGTCAGTCGCCGCCAAAAATAGCTGAGCAACACGCTCGCGCCGAACGGTAGGTTGACCGTGAGCACGAGGTTCACGATCGACAGGAAATCACCCATCAGCCACGCGGACATCGCGCCGAGCGCGAGCACGACGACGATGGTGCAACGCGCGTAGAACACGCCCTGCAGCTGCGTGATGTTCGGCCAGATCTGCCGATAAACGTTGCGCACGAACAGCGAGGAAATCGCGAGCGCCTTGGCCGCCAGCGTCGACATCGTCCCGGCCAACACGCCCGCCAGCATCAACCCGATCATGCCTGGCCCGAGGAGCTTGTTCGAGAGGGCACCCCATGTCGCGTCGGGATCGGAGAGCCCGCCGGGTCCAAACACCGCGACTGCGATCAATCCGGTGAAAGCCCACAGTATGATCATCAGGCGCTTCAGGTAGTTGCCCGAAACGCCGGAGCGGGCCGCGAACTCATTCTTGGCCGAGCCGCAGATGCCCATGTTGTGACTCAACCCACCGTTCTGCACGATGCTGACGAGCAGGATGGCGCAGAGACTGAAGACGGAAAACTGGCCCGCGCTTCCGGAGCCAAAAAGATCGAACATTTGCGCGGGCACTTTCTGTCCGAGTGCGTGCCAGCCACCGATCGCATGCAGCCCCGCGGGAATCAGCAGGATGGAAAAGACGATGATGAGGATACTCTGGAGACCCTCGTTGACCGCCGCTGCGGCCATTCCGCCCATGACGATGTACGCGCCGACCACGACCGCAAAACCCACGAAGAAGACGACGTTGTTGAGCAGAGTGATGTAACTGTGCAACTCCCCGCGCGCATTCCGATCACGCAGCAGGTCGAGACGGGGTTTCGCTTCGGCCGAGAGCGTACCGGCACCGAACTCCTTCTCGAGCCGCTTCATCTCATGGTAGCCTTCCACCGAAGAACGCTCTGTCGCGGTCCACTGCACGTCCTGTTTCACGACGAGCGACGACGCGATCTTGTAGGCCGTGACGTTGCCAAAGCCGAGAAACACACACGCGACCAGAATCTGAAACATCGCGTAGAAGAGGCTGAGCCCGCGGCTCGCGAAGCGGTCTTCAAACAAATCAGAAACCGTGGTGAGCCGGACGCGCCGGAACCAGACGTTCATGAACCAGAAGTATGGATTCATGAATACGGTCTGGAACGAGAGCCACGACCCCGGCGCGCCCTGTTGATAGACGAAGCTCGCGGTACTGACCGCACCCGACGGCTCGGTGGCGTTGCCGAAGTTGAGGAAGAACTGGTAGAGCTTGCCGAGTTTGCGGCCGGCGAGAAAGAAACCCTCCTCCGAGTTGTTGCCCGCAGAAGCGCGCTTGCCGATGTAAACAACGGCGAGCAGGTAGGAGACGACGATGGCGATATCAACGATGTGCAGACTTCCGATGCGCATGGGATTTTTGGGTGGGGATGGAGCGCACGCTTCTCAGCTGCGACAAATGCCGCTCAAGACGGGAGGCCCACAATGCAGCGCGATCAGCAGACTTCAATCCGGCTCGTTGCACCACCCCTCGGACAGTTCGCGAGTCGGCAGCCGTTAATCCGTCCGTGAGTTCGTTGCGTCGGTAGCGCGCTCGCGCGCGGTCAAATTTCGGAATTGGAAATGTTGTCACCGAGAACACAGAGCCGAGACACGGAGGTCACGGAGAAATCGGACCGATCTATCTGCGGCGACGCCGGCGTGTGAAAAAGAGATGGCTGCGCATCGCCAACCAGGCACGACCCTGGCGCTTCCGGGTCCCTTCATGCGCTCGCGCGCGGTCCGTGGTTCAACATTCTCCTCCGTGAACCCTGGGTCAGAGCTCTGTGTTCTCTGCGACAACTCTTCCGCACGCTCCCTTCCAACCGCGCGCAAGCGCGCTGCCGACATTCGGACTCCATCGCGGTTCGCCGCCACCATCTACTCCCAAGATCGACTTAACGCCCCGACAGCGCTTCGCGGGCAAGCCGCAGGTTTTCGATACTGCGTCGATCGTCCGGCCGCAGTTGCAGCGCGCGTTCGTAGTGCTCGATCGCCGCCTGCGGCTGATTCCGCGCGAGGAACGTGTTGCCGAGATTCGCCCAAGCATCGGCATCGGTCGGCGCCACCCGGACGATCACGCTGAAATGCTGCGCCGCCTCTTCGAACTGCTCCGCCCGCGCTGCGGCCAATCCCAACCGCCGATGCGCACCGAGATGTTCGGGCGCAAGGCGCAGGGTCTCGCCCAACAAGCGGCGCGCCTCGTCCGCCTGACCCGCGCGCTCCGCTATCCGGGCAAGTTGGAACTGCGCCTCCGCCAGCGACGGATCAAACTGCAGGGCGGCGATAAAGTGGATTCGCGCATCGCTGTCTCGCGACAAAGCGACGAGCGCGACGCCGAGATTGTAGTGCACGTCCGCACCGGGCGTCGCGTCCAACGCCGCCTCGTAGTGCGGCAGCGCCTCAGCGACCGCCCCAACGCGCACGAACGCATTCCCCAGCGCGAGATGCGCATCAGCATGCGCGGGCGCGAGCGTCACCGCCGTCTCAAGTTGCGCAATCGCATCGCGAGTCGCTCCATCCGCCAGCAGCGCCAGGCCCCAGTTGTAATGCGGCGAGGCGTAGCTCGGATCGAGCGTCGCCGCGCGCGCAAATCGCTCAATCGCGTCCCGCCGTTTCCCTGAACGTTCGAGTTCGATGCCAAGATTGTTCTGCGCCCGCGCACTACCCGGATAGTGCTTCACCGAATCCGCCCACAAACGCATCGGTTCAACATAGTCGCGATTACGGGCGATCGTCAGTCCGGCGCAGACCAGCGTCAAAAGCGCGCCCAACCACACGGCTTTGGATCGCAACGTGCGGAAAGCAAGTAACGCCAGTAACACGACGACGGACGCGAGCGGAAGGTACATGCGATGCTCCGCGATCGTCTGCGTCACCAACGGAACCACGCTCGAACTCGGCGCCAGCATCAGAAAGAACCAAGCGCCCAAAAATCCAAGAGCCGGCCGGCGCGCCAACGCCCAAACCGTGCCGATGAGCAACGTCACGACCAGCAGTCCCTGCCACCAGACCTGTGACAACTGTCGATCGAGGGCCGTCCCGTAATCCAGCACGAGCGGATACGGCCAGACCGAAAGCTTCAGATAGACGGCGAGGGCACGGGCCTGGGTGAGTAGATAATCCGATGACGAGACCCCAAGCCCGACGCCCGCGGCGACGCCCCGCGATCCCGCACCGCCCAAGACCAGCCACGCGAGCAGGAGCCAAGTCGCCGCGAGACCCGCATAATAAACCGGGCGCCGGCGCAACGC
>JBDSPT010000419.1:0-8103 GCA_039930205.1 Opitutus sp.
CGTCTCGACGGCAGCGATGGCCGTGATTCCTGGACCACGCGTCGGGTCGGCTTCCGGACCGATTGGGACGCCAATACCGGCGATGGGCTGACTTTCCTCGGAGAGGCATATTCCGGCAGCTTTGATGTCGCGGGTCCGGAGAACACCACCGTGAGCGGCGGCCATCTCCTGGGGCGCTGGTCCCGACAACTCGCCAATAACGCAGACTGCAAAGTTCAACTCTATTACGACTACACGCATCGCCGCATTCCCGGCTCGTTTACCCAGACTTTGGATACGTACGATCTCGATGCGCAGTATCGACGCGCCTTGGGGGCAGCCAATGACTTTGTCTGCGGATTCGGTTACCGGCTGGTGCAGGATGATGTCATCAACACACCGGCCAACGCTTTTTTGCCTCCGCAGGTCGGGCTGAGATCCTTCAACGGATTCGTCCAGGACGAAGTACGCCTGCTCGATGACTCGCTGCATCTGACCTTCGGCAGCAAGCTCGAGCACAACGATTACACCGGATTTGAAGTCGAGCCAAGCGTCCGGTTTGCCTGGACGTTTGCGCGGAATCAGACCGTGTGGGGAGCGGTTTCCCGCGCCATCCGCACTCCTTCGCGCATTGATCGCGATCTCTACTCCCCGGCCAAGCCGCCGTACCGGGTTGCCGGCAGCAGCAACGTCGTGGCCGAAAAATTGATCGCGTATGAACTTGGCTACCGGGTGCAGCTTGAACCTGAACTGGCCGTTTCGCTCGCGGCGTTCTTCAACGACTACGACGATCTCCGCAGTCTGGAACCGCTCAATCCGCCTCGTGCCTTTCCGGTGCAAAACAGCAGCGGCCTGCGCGGCAGGTCGACGGGCGCGGAATTGACGGTCGATTGGCGCGCCACTTCCGCATGGCGCTGGCGGGCGGGCTGGACCGAACTTCGCGTTCACAGTGAGCCGCAAGCCGGAAATCGCGATCGGGGGACCCGCGACAGCATCGCGCGCGATCCCAATCACCAGTTCGCCCTGCGGTCGATGCTCGATCTTTCGAGCAAATGGGAGTGCGATGTCACCGCTCGTTACGTCGCACCGATCAGGATGTCGTCGGTTTCTGGGTACACCGAAGCCGATGTCCGCCTGGGCTGGAGTCCCTCCGCGGCCTGGGAATTCTCCTTGATCGGGCAGAATCTGCTGCACGATCAGCATGTTGAGTTCAATCCACCGGGCGCACGGCGTGGTCAGCAGCGCAGCGTTTTCGGGAAAGGCTCCCGGCGCTTCTGATGATGCGTTCGATGCGCCACGGTATCCAGAGACTGAGACGGCACGGAACTTCGCTCCTGCTCATGGCCGCTGCGCTGTGCATTCAGCCGATCACCGCGACCGCGGAGGAGAGAATCTCGGACGCGTACCAGATCAAAGCCGTTTTCCTCTTTCACTTCGCGCAATTCGTGGAATGGCCGGCCGCTGCGTTTCCCTCCCGAACCACCCCCTTTGTCATCGGCATATTGGGCGACGATCCATTCCACGGTTACATCGACGAACTCGTGAAGGGCGAAAAAGTCGGTTTGCACGGCTTCATCGTTCGACGGTGTCAGTCCGTCTCTGACACCCGTGACTGCCACATCCTGTTCATCTGTCGCTCCGCCGAAGAGGATCTGGCTTCGATTCTTCAACAGCTCGACCGACAGAGTACGCTGACCGTCAGCGACGCGGAAAGTTTCTCCCGCCACGGCGGCATGGTCCGATTCGCAACCGAGAGCGGTAAGATTAGATTGAAGATCAATGTCGACGTCGCCCGGCAGCACGGACTCGCGATCAGCTCAAAAATTCTGCGCCCGGCCACGACGGTGACCGCCGGGAAGGATTAGACATGATCAGCTCAAGTGCGTCTCCCATTCGCCGGAAGTTGATGACGATGCTGCTCGTCACCAGCGGAGTGGTCCTGGTGATGACGTGCGCCACATTCGTTGGCTACGAGTTGCTGACCTATCGCAAGGCGGCTGCGCGGCAGCTCGCGACGTTGGGTGAAATCATCGCGGCGGAAAGCACCGGCGCGGTTGCGTTCGACAATCCGCGCGATGCCACCGAGATCCTCGCCGCGCTCAAAGCTGAGCATCATATCGTGGCCGCGTGCCTGTACGACAAGCACGGCAACATCTTCACGCGATATCCCGCGGACGCACCCGATCAGCTCTTCCCGCCGGCGCCCCAGACCGACGGCTACCGGTTTGCCGACGATCGGCTCATCGGCTTCGCTCCGCTCGTGCAGGTGGAAGGCAGCGAGCGACTCGGCACTCTGTTTTTGATGTCTGACATGGAGGCGATGTACGAGCGCCTGCGGCTTTACGGCGGGATCGCCCTGCTGGTTACCATCGGTGCCTCCATCGTCGCCTATCTGCTCGCCCGGGCGATGCAGCGGCAGATTTCTCATCCGATTTTTGCATTGGTCGAGACCGCCCGCGCCGTGTCAGACCGGGGCGACTATTCGGTTCGTGCGGCCAAGCACGACGAGGATGAACTGGGTGTGCTGACGGAGGCCTTCAATCACATGCTGTCCCAGATCGAGGAGCAAAATGCCGTGTTGGAGAAACGCGTCAGTGAGCGGACGGCTGAACTCGAATCGGCGAATAGAGAGCTGGAGGCGTTCTGCTCCTCCGCTGCGCATGACCTGCGCACTCCGCTTCGCGCCATCACGGGCTTCGCCGATGTTCTCCTCGATGGACGGGCGAAGATTCCGCCAGCGGACGCACAACGGTTCATCCGGTTGATCCGCGACGGCTCAGGACAGATGAGCGATCTGATTCATGCGCTCCTCGCGTTCTCCCGCCTGGGCCGCCAGCCGCTCGCCCAGCAGACCGTTGATCTGGCTGACTTGTGCCGCGAAGCGTATCGGGATTTGAGTGACGACCATGCGGGGCGACGAGTCGACCTCACCATTGGTCCCCTGCCGAAAGCGGAAGGCGATCCCGCCCTGCTCCGCCTCGTCTTCATGAACCTTCTCTCAAATGCGCTGAAGTACTCGCGTACTCGCGCGATCACCGTCGTGGAAATTGGCGCAACGCATTCGGTTAGCGAGGGCGCAACGGTGTACTTCGTGCGGGACAACGGCGTGGGCTTCGATATGCGCGACGCCGGAAAATTGTTCGGCGTGTTTCAGCGTTTGCACCACGCGCACGAATTCGAAGGCACGGGCGTCGGCCTTGCGACCGTTCGCCGCATCATTGACCGTCATGGCGGCCGGATCTGGGCCGAAGCCTTACCCGATGGCGGCGCCACGTTTTACTTCACGTTAAAGAACGCGAACGCCCCCACGTCTCGCGTGGACGCGGTGGTCTGACTGCAAGGCGCTTGTGCCGGTCCACCGGTCGAGTGCCGCATTTTGGGGGTAGCGCGTGGCCAGAATGTTTTCGGACCGGCGTGTTTGCGGATACCGCTCCAAATCCCGTCGCAGAGCCGCTGCCACATCCGGGCAACGACCGGTGGAGCGTGTACGTCGGACGCAGCACGTGCGACGGCCGTGAAGCGCGGCTCAGTCGACGCGGCGGGGATCGACGTCGGACAGGTCACCACGGTGCGAACCCGACGATATCCACCCATTTTGGCGTGGCCAGAAGAGCAAATCTCCTGGTTAGTTGCAACAGAGCGGGAGCTTATCCATCGCCTGCAAAAAAGAACCGATTTACTGGCAACGGTCGGCCCGCATCAACCACCCCTCCACTGCTTCCGTCATGAAACTTACCGTCTTAAGGTTTGGCCGGTTGGCGCTGCTCTTTTGGTTCTGTATCGTGATCGAGACTACGCAGGCGGCCAGCCAGCCGAAAGATCTGGTCGAGCTCCCCGTGCTCACGATTCGCGGCAGCTGGGTGGAAGTCACCTACTCCACGGAGTCGAACGGCCGGATCAACGAGGTTGTCGTGAGTGAAGTCACGCCGCATTCCCCTCCCGCCGACGCGGGTTTGCGGGTTGGCGACGAATTGATGTCCATCGGCAAGACGCCCGTCGTCGGAATGTCGATCAAGGAATTTAGCCAGCTCTATGAATCTCCTGTGCCGAAAGGTCAGTCGAAGGTCTACGAATTCCGCGGCTATCGGGGCTGGTTGTATCAAACACAGAAGATTCTGCGCTTCTCCTTCTCGTCCGAGGGCGCGCCCGGAAAATGACCACCGAGTCGCAGTAGAACAGACCGTGCCACACTAAATCCCGTGCCGGAATCACGTCGGAACGCCACACCCATCTTGTCACGTAATACGTGACAAGATGGATTCCATGAATCGCCTGTTCGTTTCGCTGAACAGGGCGTCTCCTCGCAGCATCTCGCCTGAATGAAGAAAATTACCAAGGCGCTGAAGCGTGAGCGCGCTTCCACTACAGCTTCAAAATCTCGACGAGGAGTTGCGGAACCTGAGGCCGACACCGCATCGGATGCGAAGCCCGAAGCACCGTTAATCAACCGAGTCCGAACCGCGCTCGAGCACGTGACGAAGGTGCGCGAAAAGAAGATGTTTGGCAGCACCGGGTTCATGGTGCGCGGCAAACTCTGCGTGTCGGCACGAGCTGAACGGATCATGTGCCGGATCGATCCCGCACTGCACGCTGCAGCAGTGAAGCGCCGCGGTTGTCAGACCGTCGTGATGCGAGGCCGACCGTACCCGGGTTTCGTCTACGTCGCCGCTCACGCAGTCCGAACCGACCGTGCGTTGAGAGTTTGGATCGAGCTCGCACTCGACCACAACCAGGCGAAGGCGCTGTGATCACGCATGAGGAATCGCCGAAGTGCGGGAAGCCGTTCGCGCCCTCCATCGACCTTGCGCGAGACAAGCGTTCATCACTTTCCCGCCTCGCAACGACGCGAAAATTCGACGCTTGGCCACCGTCGCCTGACGATTTCGTTCAGTCCATTTACCGGGCCTTGGCCGGATACATGCAGTCCGAGGTAACCCCGCCGTGCGACGGTGGAAGCGCGGTGGGGCACCAGTCATCGGCCTCACGACCGATGCTCCAACAATTCTCCGATCTCGTCTGCATGGTTCCGGCTGAGAGCTTGATCGATGATCTTACCCATGAAAACCGCTCGGCTTACCTCCTCCGCTCCTGTGCTCCTCGTCCGCGATATCGTCGCCGCGGCAAATCATTACCGCGACGCACTTGGTTTTTCGTACGAGCGCTTTTGGGGAGAACCGGCGAACTTCGTCATTCTCCGCCGTGATGGTCTTCATGTGATGTTGAGCCTCGCGCCCCATGGCGTCGGCATCTCGCCGAACTGGAAGGTGAATGAGATCTGGAATATCTACTTTTGGGTGGACGACGTGGATAGCTTGTTCGCCGAACTGAAGGGCCGTGGCGCCAAGATCGACTACGAACTTTCCAACAAGCCCTACGACGTCCGCGAATTCGGCATTCAGGATTTAGATGGATACGACGTGGCGTTTGGCCAGGTGATGAAGTCGTGACGCGGCCGGAAGGCTAAGTGGTCGTCAGCGGACAACTCTCAACTCAAGGGACGGAATCGAGCGGGGCAGAGACCACGCGCCAGCTTGATCTCCGCCGTTGGCGTTCCGGGTTGGCTGAGCTGCCCGGGAGGGGCCCGAGGGATCAAAGTGCTGCGCGCAGCGATGAAAGGCTGCCAGGGGATGTTTTCCCGGAACGCTGAGCTCGCATAAGGAGTCTCCCACTGTCTCACTGCCTTAATTACCCGTTTCCGTCCGAGCAATCTTTGGTCGATTGTAAGGATTGCCCCACGACGCCTGTTCGCCCGCTGCTTGTAAATCATGAAGACAACCCTCGGACTCGCTCTCCTGCTCACGCCCCTACTTTCGCCCGCGCAGGAAAGTCCGGCGCTGAGCTTTCCGAACTCGAAAATCGAAAGCGGGCCGTTGTCTTTGCTCGACGCAGCCAAACAGGCGTTGCCGCCGGTATTCGGGAACGTTCCCGTGCCGATGTTGCAAGGCCGCCCGCGAACCCGAATTCCACGACCCGTCTTGTCCAAGATGCCGATCGTGATTCCGAACGACAACGTCGAGTATCACATTCAAGTCGTGAAACCAAACGAGTCCATCGACTACAAACTCACCGTCAAAGACGTCGAAGTGGAGTCGTCGAAATAATTCACTCCACGGTCCGCGCTTCCCCGTCCATGCCGGAGGCCGCATAGGTTAATGCAGCCGGTTATTCAGGAAGACCGCACGGGTTGCGCCCTTGCCAGTGTCGCCGCTCTTGCGTGTACCAGCTATTCGGATGCAAAGCGCGCCGCGACCGATCTTGGCATTTCGGTCGACGACCCGTCGCTCTGGAGTGCCACGGCCCAGGTGCGGAAACTCCTTCGCCATTTCAATCTTGCCGCGCCTCCGCGCGAGCAGGCCTTTCATTCATGGAAACAGCTGCCGGAACGCGCGCTGCTGGCGATCAAATGGCACCGCGAGAAGAACGGTCCGGCCTGGCATTGGGTGGTGTTCGTGCGCGAGGGTGGCGAGAGCTACGTCCTGGATCCGAAAAAAACCCTGCGCACGAATCGTCGAAAAGATTTTGGTCGGATGCGACCAAAGTGGTTCATCGCGGTGACGGCGCCGTCGCCACGCATCTAGAGCATTTTAGATCGAACGGTGGCCGGCTCCCGTCATTGCGAGATCTGTGGCGACGAGTAATCCAGCTGGATCGCCACGGCGCGCTTCGCGCACCTTGTGATGACAATCAGGGGGCGTCCGGCTCCCCTTTAAGTTAAACCGCTCTCATGTTCGCGGGGCGAAAACGGCACCCGGCTCACAGCAAAGTGTCGCCTCCGTGAATTCTCCTGCTTGGCTTCACGGTACGATGCGCGCCGTCGCGTCGGCCAACTTTTTTGATGAACGTTGAACCAACCAAAATGGCTTTCACGCCCAAGGAAATCAGGATCTTCAAAATCCATGCCGTGATCGTCGCTGCCATCACCGCGGGAATCTTTGTCCTGGCGCCTCGCGGCATCGGTCAGCTGATCGGGATGGCGTTCGCGATTATCATTCTACCTACGCCGCCGCTCATCGTGTACTTCATGCGCCGACGAAAGACCGAATCGAAGGACCACTCGTGATCCGCCACCGGCCGAACTGACTGCACCCGGGTGAAATCTCCAATCCTGCAATCGTCTGCCCGGGGTGCTGTGCCGTCTCTCGTGATGAGCCCTGCCGTCCCTTCAGCGTCGTTCAGTCCACCCACAACCTTCATGAAAGCACGTCTCCTCGCTTTGCTTTTCTCCGCCGCTCTGCCCGGCGTTTTCGGGCTCGCTGGTTGCACCACCACGACTTCGTTGCCGACCGCAGACATGGTCGGCGCGTGGCGCGGCGGCGTTCAATTCACCACGGGCGCGTTCGCGGCGACGAAGGACTTGGAGTTCATGTACGTCTTCAATTCCGGCGGCACGATGACGGAGTCTTCGAACTACGACGCCTCGCCTCCCGTCCCGCCCGCTTACGGAGTCTGGAAAGCCACTGACTCGCTCCACTACGAAGCCAACTACGCGTTCTTTTGGACCAACCCGCCGAAAACATTCGACGATCTCGCGAAAGGCGGCGGCTGGGCGCCCGGCGGGCACGGGATATTGACCCAGAAAATCGCGCTGTCTGCCGACGGGAAATCGTTCGAGTCGACGCTGAAGCTCGAGTTGTTCGACCAACAAGGGAAGCTCACGGAGCCCGCGAGTGACGCGACGGCGAAAGCCGCACGCATCAGTTTCTGATCGTCAGAACCTCGCTCCGCGTAAGCAGAAGAATCGGACGCTACGGCTAACTCCGGTCGTGCGCTGCACGCGGACCACGCTTCTTCTCGTGGCCTCAATCGTCGAACGCGGCCACTTCGGAACCGACCACAATGCGCAACCCGTACTCGATGCGTTCCTCCCCTACGCCCTTCCCCTCAACCGCACTAGAGCCTTTTAAACAAAACTGTAGCCGAGTTCCTGTCATAGCAGAAGCGCAGCGCCGAAGCAATCCAGCTGGATCGCCACGGCGCGCTTCGCGCACCTCGCGATAACAATGAGGCGGCGTCCGGCTATAGTTTAAGTTAAACCGCTCCAGATCCAAGCGGTAGCTAAACCGCACTTCGGAGGCCGTCCCATCAAGCCTGAGGCCGAATCGTGACGTAGCCACGAGCGTAACC
>JBDSPT010000420.1:0-15155 GCA_039930205.1 Opitutus sp.
CATCCACCGTGATTTGAATCACCCAGCCATTACCGCGGTCAGGACCCGTGCGCGTCCCGTGGCTCACCACCACAAACTCCGTTGCGAGATCCAAATTGATCCAACGACCGTCCCCTACTTGGACGAAGTTCATGTAGTAAGTACAAGCTGCGCCGGCGGTTTAACGCAAGTCGATTGTCGAAACATCGCCCTCTTTGTCACGGACCGTCCCACCGTCACACGTGAGGAAACGAAGGATCTTTATCGTGCGTTTCGTTTCCCAGATCGACATGGGGGGCGACCCGCGTCGCTTTGCTCCTCGCCATGACACGATGAGTTCATCGTCCCTTCCACCCCACGGTTTCGCGTTGGTTCGGGTCCCAGAATGACAATTGAAATGGCATGGTTTTCGGTTGATCAAGCACACCCGTTCTCACCCGCTCCTGTCCATCGCCTGAGCGCACCGAATGCTTTCCCATCACATCAACCCCGGGCTCGAGCTTCGTCTGCTGCAGGTCACCGATGCACCGACGCTGTTCGCCGCGGTGGATGCTCACCGCGCGTTTCTCGGTGAATGGCTGCATTGGGTTGATACGACGATCACGATTCGCGATGCGGAGAAATTCATCGCTGCAGGGCTTCAGGAGTACGCCACTTCCCAAGCCTTCACCTGCGGAATTTGGTGGTCGGGCAAATTCGTGGGGGCGATCGGTCATAATCGCATCGATTGGCACAACCGGATGGGAAACCCCGGCTGGTGGCTGATTCCCGAGGCGCAGGGCAAGGGAATCATGACGCAGTGCTGCAAAGTCGTTTTTCACCACGCCTTCACTCAGCTCCAGCTGGATCGCGTATGCGCCGGAGTCGCGACGGGCAACGCGCGCGGTCACGCGATGGTGAAACGCCTCGGGTTCATCCAAATCAGCACACTGCGCAACGCCGAGAAACTTCGCGGGCGTCGCGTCGATCACGTGATCTACGCCTTGAACTCACCGCATGCCGCCATGCCAAATCCGAGCCCCCTGTTTTCCAAGCGCTGATCCGCCGTGTCTCTTCCCCGGTACTTCGGCGCCTTCATTGCGCTTATTCGAGTTACACTCTTGTTGATGCCCGAATGACCTCCCCGCAGATCTCCACCGTACGGCGACTCCAGTACGCTGAAGGCTATCTCGCGCTTGGGATGTTGAAGGAAGCTCGAGAGGAACTCTCTGCGATCGCTCCCGCCGATCAGGCCTCGGACGACGTGCTCGAAGCCACGATCGACCTGCATTCGACGGCCCTGGAATGGAAACAGGCGGCCGCAGCCGCGGAAGAATTGACGCGCCGACAGCCCGACGAAGCCAAAGGCTGGATCGCCTGGGCCTTTGCGATCCGCCGGCTAAAATCGATTCCGGACGCTGAAACAATTCTCCTCGAAGCGGAGAAACGCATCGGCACAACCTGCGCTTTGGTCCACTACAACCTCGCGTGTTATCGGTGTCAGCTCGGGGATTCCGTCGGGTCCATGCAACGCCTGGCAACCGCGTGTCGAATGGAACCCAAATGGAAATCCGCCGCCCTGCAGGATCCCGACCTCGCGCCGCTCAAATCACAGATCGCGACGATGACGTCGACGTAACGGAAAGAGCCACGGCCGTAGCCCTCCGCCTATCGTCCCTCGCTTACGCCAGCTGCGGAACGACGTAGCCTTTGCGATACTCCCGCGTGAGCAATGCGTTCGCCGCGTTCGCCCCTTCACCCACAAATCGCTCGGCCGGCGAGTCGATCGTGAGAGGAACGCCAAGCGTCGCCGGCGTCTTATTCAAGTCGACGCCATTGGCTCCGAGGTGCTCGACCATCCGGCCATATGCCTCCGACAGTGCCGCGTTGCCTTTGATCTTCTCGCGCGTTTCGCCTTCCAACGCCGTTCGCCCGATCTGGTGCGAAATGTTACCGAGGTGACAGAGCGCGCTCGATACATGGCCTTCTTCAACGGGCCCGTACAGATCATCAAGTTTCCTGCTGCGGATCACATCGATGAAGTTAGCCATGTGCCGGTCAGAGCCTTTGAACTCGCGGATGACCTTGCCGCTCGGATCGTACGCCGTCGCATCAAAATATCCACCCGTCACAACGGATCCGCCTTCGCAGTTGATCACATTGCCAATTGAAACGCCGCGGTATTTGTCCATCGAACCCGCCGCAGCACCCGCCGCATCCGCGCCCGTCAACCCTGCAGCAGGATCAGAAGATGCCGGCGCGTCGGGACGAGCAGGCAATCCGCGAACTTCAAAGATCAAAGGCGCCGTGGCGTAGTCGTGCACCACGACCTGGGTGTTGGGTGTATCGCCGTCGTCTTCGTAACCGAGCCGTCCGCCGATGCTCAACGTGTGGCGGGGCAATCCTGATTCGCCCAGAAACCATCGGGCCACATCCATTTGGTGGATACCCTGGTTGCCGACATCGCCATTACCGGTGATGTATTGCCAATGCCAGTCGTAGTGCAGCTGGGCGCGATGCAGCGGGGCGAGCGGAGACGGACCGCACCACAAGTCATAATCAACCGTTGCGGGGACCGGCTGCGGCCCACGGGTCTGCCCGATGCTCTTGCGGCGTTTGTAGCAGAACCCGCGGGCGGCAGTGATCTTTCCCAGACTGCCATCGTGAACCCACTTTACCGCTTCCCGCAGTCCCTCACCCGAGCGGATCTGGGTGCCGGCCTGAACCACGCGGTTGTACTTCTTCGCCGCCGCCACGAGCTGGCGACCTTCCCACACATTGTGCGATACCGGCTTTTCGACGTACACATCCTTGCCGGCCTGACAGGCCCAAATGCCGGCGAGCGAGTGCCAGTGGTTCGGCGTCGCAATCGTGATCGCGTCGATTTCCTTCGAGCGGAGCATCTCCCGCAGATCCGGATAAATCTTCACGTTCCCACCGCAAGCGCGCGCCGCCCGCGCGAGCACCGCTTGGTCGGGGTCGCACAATCCCACGACCCGAACGCCTGGAACCTTCGCCAGACTCGAGAGGTGATTCTTGCCGCGTCCATTGAGTCCGACGACGGCCACACGGATGTCGCTGTTCGCGCCGGCCACCTGTCCCCACGATCTCGCGGACAGGGTCGCAGCGCCCAACAGCGCAGTTTGTTTGAGGAAAGTTCGGCGCGAGAGGTGATTCATGGGGAGGTGAACAAGTGATGCGGGAAGACAGAGGGAGTAACGGCGGGTTGCGGGACGGTTATATCGATGTACGACGCGGTGATGATTGCGACTCGGAGATCACTTTTCTGCGGCGTAATCAGAGTAGAGCTCCGCGATTCGACCTGCAACTTCGTCGCCGAGGTGAAACACAAATCGGTAACGCAAGGTAAGCGTACCTCCCGCCGGAATCGTGTAATCACCGATGTGCGGTTGGTCCTTCAAGTTTTCATAATCGTGCTGACCAAAGGGATTGGCACCAAAAAGGCCGTAGTCTCTCGCCATCCACCACGTCGGATGCCGAAGGTTCTTCGGATGATCAAAGATCGCGACGCCGTAGATTTTGTCTCCTCGTGGCGCGAAGTAATCGCACCATGCGGCACGTTTGCCCCAAGCGTCGGCATCACGCGCCCCGGTGCTCGTCACGATGTGCCCCTGACCTGGCAGGTCCTTCTTTTGATATTTATGCGGCATCGTCATCCACTGCGCGACGCGGATGGCCATCGTGCCGTCTTTGTTGTCACCGATCAGCAGTGGCTCGTTCGGCAACGCGTGCCAGGTGAGTTCGTAGTCCAGCATCCGTACCGCATCCGTTCCGCGAAAGCGGAGCGTTCGCTCGTCGGTGCAGATCAGGCGGCCGTCGGGCGCTTTCCATTGATTGCGCGTGCGGAGTACGCCCGTCTCGCCGCTTTTCGCTTCGAGCAACTCCTCGTGCTCGGAACGGCCCTTCGCCTTGGGTGAGCGCGCCACATCGCCGGTACCTTCATTCCAGAAATCGACGCCGTTCACCATGCTGTGCGCGAACCACAGCGAACGGTGCCACGGATGATCGGTATCTTCTCCCGCGGTTTCCTTCATCGGGAAATCGCGCGTCAGCGGCGTGCCATCCACCGCGAGGATCGGGTAGCAATACGGTCGCGAGGCGCCATCACCGAACACGTATTCAGTAAACAACTCTCCTCCGATTTCCACTCGCACGCGATCAGACAGCGTGGTCAGTCTGGCCGGAGTATCGGCAGCGTCGGCTCGAGCCGACAGCAAGGTTAACAGCAGGAGCGACAGGAGAGGGAGACGCATGGAGGGGTGAGGAATTGGGAGCGGGGGTTCGCCGACTTCAGAGCGCGAAAGATCGCGGGGGTTGCTGCAGCGGAGGCAAGCGTGTTTCGAACGAATCAATTCGGCGAGCGCTTACTTGCGGGACCGATTCTGTCGGGCGCCTCCGTGGGCAGCGCGTCTTTGCAAAGCTCGAGAATCTGAATGGTGGCGAGTCCCGTTTGTGCGGCTTCATTGGTGTTCACGCGCGGGTCCTCGTCGGTTGGACTTAATGCGTCGGTCGGCGCGAGCCGCTGTGGCCGGGCAAGTCCGCCGCCGCGGCTCAACATGCCTTCGATCGCCTTCTCGGCGAAGGCTCGGCTCTTCGTGTGCGCGTACGCATACGCGGCGAGACGAGGCCCACTCTGTTCGTTCAAGCTGTACCTCGCATCATTCCCTTCCGTCCCGGTTGTTTGATCTTTCTTCAAAACTTCCGCCGGAGCGCCACCGATGCGACAGTACTGCAGCCACGCCGTCGCAAAGTCTTTTCGGCCGAGCAAAGGCACCAATTCAAACATGACTTCGCCGCCACCCTGGATCGTCGCGAGATTGTAGCTCACCGGCACCGACTCCTTCGTGAGCGGATCTCGGATCGGGGTAAGTTTCCCGGTCGCAATGTCGTAACCCACAATCTGGGCACCGCCCCCGTGAAGCTTGCCGATGCCGCCGCCCGGCAGATCCGGATTGAGCCCATGAAGCTGTCCGCTCTGCAGCCAGTACGGCATGGCGACAATCGAGTCCACCCCGGCCAAAATTCGATCGCGCCAGCGCGAATCATCCGTGCGTTCCCACTCGGTCATCCAGTTACCCGCGAATGCGAACCAATCGGGACCGATGCGAATGCGCGCGGCGAACTGTGGCTCGCCAGGAACTTGCGGTGCCGCCAGGCGCATCGGATCGAACTTCGACGCGGCAACATCCGAGCGCAGGGTTTCGCGCATCAGATCACCGGTGCGCTCATCAGTCGTAAGATAGTAGAACGGCCGCCAATGGGCCGACTGGCTGATTCGACTTTCTTTCGCGCCGTCGCCCCACTTGATCACGTTGTGCCGCGAGCCCAATCCCGCCATGTCGCCGATGTGATAGACATTGGTCTCGCTCGTGTTGCGCGTCAGGGCTTCCGCGAGACGAAACACCTCCGTCCGACCTGTCCGAAGAAAACTGTACCAAAGCCACAGCGGTGATCCGAGCTCGGTGTTATCCCAGGCATGCCCACCCCAGTCGTAATGCCACTTGTGACGGGGAGCCGAGTACGAATGCATCACGTCGCCGTATTGCCAAAATCCATACCAATCCCGCTGCTCGACCTGCGTCTCATAAAACGCCAGTACCGAGTCCAAGCCGTCTTCGATCGCTTTCTTAAAGGGCGTCGAACGGTCTGGCAGGCTCCACACTCCGAATACGCCCGTCGAATGCAGGTGCTCTGGCGTGCACACGAGCAATGGCAACTGGGTCCCCGCCTTCGCCAATGCGAGTGACTCCGTGCGCGAGGGTAAGGTTGCTGACGGTTGCAACATGAGCTCGCTCGTGCGCGCCACGCCATAGGCCCGGCTCATCCCCGGTTGCACATCCTCATACGACGTCAGCAGTCCGTGCGCGACGACGTCGTAGTGGCGCATGTCCATCTGTGGTCCATCGGGCGACCAGAGCCACGCCACGAGGCTCGCAGCGGGGGCACTCGCGCGCCGCACCTCCAATGATGACGGGAAGGACTGCCAGAAGTTTTTGACGCTCACGCCCAAGCCTCCGGTCACGTCGCCGACGAAGGCGTATCCGGAAGCCCGCTGACCGCCCACCGAAAACAACCACGTGCTCTTGGGATTGGTGCGCTTCGAAATGGTGAACCCGTCCGGATTCGGCTGGGAAAGTTTAAAGTCATCCCAGACGGCATTCTGCTGAAAATTCTTCGGAGCGGTAAACGACTGCCCTGCTTCCTGAGCCGTGTTTCCACCACCGGGCTGCACCGGTTCGGACCACAGTCCACCATCTGCGTTCGCGAAACGAACATGACGATTGCGCACGTCTTCCCGCAACGGAACCGCGAACTCGACGCCCAATCCGCGCACGAAGTCCTTTTCCTGATCTCCGTCGA
Source organism: Opitutus sp. (assembly GCA_039930205.1). GTDB lineage: Bacteria > Verrucomicrobiota > Verrucomicrobiia > Opitutales > Opitutaceae > Opitutus. Next base: position 6,340 of record JBDSPT010000420.1, read on the forward strand.
AGATGATCGTGTGCACGAGTCGGACCGCCGTTTGGCCGCTGTAGAAGTAGAGTCGAATCGTGAAGGGCAACCACTCGCGATGGGACTTCGTGGTTTTGTGCAAGCCTTCGACCCGCACGACCGCGCGGACCGGGCCCGATTGCTCGACCGTTACGCGTTGGACGACGCTCGCGAACGTCTCACGGGGCGGCGCGTCCTCGGGATTAGTCGCTGATCCATCCTGCAGAATGCCGACAAGGTGCCCCGCCCTCGCGACTTCGCGTCCACCGACGGACATCGACTCGATCACATTTTCTCCCGTTAGCGGAATCGAGCATCGCAGCGCGCCGGTATCAACGATGACGGCGTTTACTTCGTTGCTGACTTTCAATCGACCCGAGCCATTCGCGTCCGACGCAGCTCCTGGCTGCACGATAAACGTGCCACTGGAATTTGCGGGCAACACCGTCGCCAGCCCACTCCACTTCATCGAACCGTCGGGCCAATACGCGAGCGGCCACGCTTGCAGCGGGAGTGTCGTACCATCCGACGCGGCGAGAGAAAACGTGGCATCACGCGCGACGGCACCCTGCGGCCAAGGCACGCCCCAGCTGACACCCTGATCAACGGCCAGCGCAGAAGGGTCGAGAGGATGAACGGAAACGTTTGGAGCGGACGAGGCTGCGAAAACTGAGAGGGAACCAATACTAAAGAAAAAAGCCGAACTGGCCGCACACAGATACTTGAAAAGAGACATGGGGAATAGTGATACACGAAAGGTCACACACGTGCCGGGGTTCACAGCAAGACGGACAGATTCGAAAAACGTGACTACGCTTCTTACTGTCCGATTCATTGAGTTACGAGGGTTCGAGGTATCGGAGCGCGGCGCGCGGCTGGTCCCAAACGTTTCTGTTTACATCTCTCATTCTGAGACTCGAACCAAAGGTAGGCCGTGGAGAGGCTACCGGCGATGAACCGTCACGTGACACCGGCATTCCTGCCGGTGGTCCGTCCGCTGGCCGCACAAAGTTGCAACTCCTGCCCCGAAGTCGGGTTTTTCCTGCGAGCGCCTTCTCCACGTCCACTCTACTCCCATGTTGAATGATCTTCGTTTCGCTTTCCGCATGGTCATGACTCATCGGTGGTTTTCTGCCGCCGTCGTCATGACGCTTGCTCTTGGCATAGGCATCAACACGACGGTGTTCACCCTGGTGAATGCGGTGCTGTTCAAGCCGGTGCCCATTCCCCACGGCGAGTTGATCGTCACGGTCAGCAACCAGAATCTTACCAAACCCGACAGCCGTTCGCCCATCTCCTACGCCGACTACCTCGAGTACCGCGCGCAAAATCGCACGTTCATCGGACTTGAGGCGGCCAGCTTCGGTCAGCTGGTCATCAGTGAGACGAACCTCCCGCCAGAGCGTTTTCCCATGGCCCGGATCACGCCCGGAATGTTCGCGCTCCTGCAGACGCCGCCAATCCTTGGCCGCACTTTTTCGCCAGAGGACGGAAAGTCGGGCGCTCCGATGGTGGCATTGATCGGCGACACCGTGTGGCGAAATCGCTATGCGGGAGCCGTCGACGTCATCGGGCGCAGTGTTCGAATCAATGGCACGCCCGCTACGATTGTGGGCGTCATGCCTCCGGGATTTCGCTTCCCGAACAACGAGGACTGCTGGATTCCACTCGTGCCCACGGCCGAACTCGAGAAGCGCTCCAACCGATCCCTCACGCTGTTCGGACTGCATAAACCTGAGGCCACCGTCGAAGACGCCAATCGCGATCTCACCTTGATTGCTCAGCGTCTCGCCGCGGAATTTTCCGATACGAACAAGGACGTCGGCGTAATCGTGCGAACCTTTCACGACACCTACAATGGCGATCAGATTCGCGTCGTGTTTCTGATGATGTTGGGCGCAGTCGCCTTCGTTCTGCTGATCGCCTGCGCCAACGTAGCCAACATGATGCTAAGTCGCGCGATTGCCCGGTCGCGTGAAATCGCCGTTCGCGCGGCGATGGGCGCCACCCGCTGGCAGATCGTTCGTCAACTGCTCGTCGAGAGCGTGCTGCTGAGCGTGCTGGGAGGCTTTCTCGGCCTGGGGCTGACCGCATTCGGGGTGCACGCGTTCGATCTGGCTACGCACGATGTCGGTAAGCCGTACTGGATTCGGTTCGAGATGGACTACGTCGTGTACGCCTATTTTGCCGCGATCTCGGTCATCACCGGCGTACTGTTCGGACTGGTTCCAGCCTTGCGCGTTTCGCGGGTCGATCTGAACGCCACGTTGAAGGATGGCACGTCGTCCGGTGGAAGTCAGCGCGGCGGCACGTTCACTGCAGCCTTGGTCGTGCTACAGTTCGCCCTGACGGTCGTGCTTCTCGCCGGTGCGGGCATGATGATGCGAAGCTTTTTCGCGGCTCAGGCGCTTAATCCCTTCGTGCGACCAGAGAGCGTATTCACCGCCCGGATCCAGCTTCCCGAAGACCAAGGCGATCGATTCGCCGAGCCTCTGAGTCGCCGCCAGTTCTATGAAACGTTGTTGCCGCAGCTCGCATCGCTTCCCGGTGTCACTCAGGTCGCGACGACGTCACATTTGCCGGGTCTCGGGTCCAACCAGCGAGACATCGAGATCGAAGGACGTTCGAATCCCGACCCGAAGCAACCGCCGCGCGCCTCCTATATCGTGCAGTCGGTTGGTTACCTCCCATCGATCGGATTGCCGCTTCTCACGGGTCGCGGCTTTACCGAAACCGACGGCGATGCGGGCAAGGAAGCCGTGATTGTTACGCGCGAGTTCGCGGCCAGGCACTGGCCCGGCGAGATCGCCGTGGGGAAACGGTTTCGCTTCGTCGAGGAGAAGAAGCTCAATCCTTGGCTCAACGTGATCGGGATCTGTGCCGACATCATCCAGAACGCTCAACGGGCTGACTCTCCTCCACTCGTATTCATTCCGTACCGACAGGAGCCGTGGGGCTGGATGGCGCTGCTGCTGCGCACGACGTCCGATCCCGCAGCGCTCGCTGCTCCGGTTCGTGCGGCCGTGCAAACCATCGATGCCGACCTGCCGCTTTTCGAAGTGCGCAGCCTTCCCGCCGCCTTGGAGAAGCAACGCTGGTTCCTGTCGGTCTTCGGCACCCTGTTTCTGGTTTTCGCATTGACGGGATTGTTGATGGCCTCAGTTGGAATCTATGCCGTCGTGGCGCAATCGACGGTCCGACGCACTCGAGAAATCGGCATTCGCATGGCGTTGGGGTCGACCGCCCGCGGGATCCTGAAGCTGGTGCTCTCTCGCGGACTCATTCAACTTGGCATCGGCCTCGTGATCGGACTGGCGGGCGCATTCACCTCCACCCAGCTGATGGGCAAGGTCGGTTTCTTGATCAATGTGTCTCCGAATGACCCGCTGGTCTTCACGGCAATTACGCTGCTGCTCACAGCGATCGGCGCGTTCGCGTGCTGGCTTCCGGCGCGCCGCGCGGCCGCGTTGCATCCCGTATCCGCGCTGCGTCACGAGTAATGCGCCAACAAAAAAGGTGTGACCCAAATGAATCACACCTGAATCAGCGAACGACGAAAATCGTTTACTTGAGCGGCGAAACGTCCAGCGGCTTCAGAAAAACCGATTTCACACTCGTCGTGAGTTTGCCGTTTTTCTCTGACGCGGTTCGTGCCGCAACCCAGTCTGGGTTGGACTGAAATGCCTTCCACGAAGCGGTCGCTGCGTCACGGCTTTCATGGTTGAGAAAATAGAACAGGGTGTTCGCAGAGCCCTTATCCGCATCGGCGGGGTGGAAAAACATGCCGTTGGTCATCCCCGCCTTCTCGAAAAGCTTGAGCGTGTGATCACGGAAACGCGCATCAAGGTCCGCCAGCTTGCCTTCCGCGGCGGTGTACGTCCGTAACTCATAAACTCCACCTGGCTTTCCACTCTTCACGGAGGTGGGAGAGTAGTCGGTGAGCGTGCCGAAAACGGAATCCAACTTCGCCACCACTTTGCCGTTTGCTTCGTTTTTGTCCCGCAGCGCGATCCAAGCGGGATCGACGCCAAAAGCTTTCCACGAAGCGGCCGCGGCTTCGCGATTCTTGTGGCGGAGGATGTAGATGACCTTACTGCCCGCGCCGTCTTTTTCGTCCGTCGGCGTCCAGAAGACGACGTTGGTCATTCCGTGTTTAGTAAACAACTCGCTGGCGGCTGTGAGCCGGGTGACGAGATCGTTGAACTTGCCGGATTCGGCCGTGTACGTACGCAGCTCGTAGATCGATGCGTCAGCCGCGGTCAATCGAACGCAGGCAAGAAGGAGGACAGTCAAACAAGACAGGAGTATTTTCATGGGGTGCAGAGCGCATGACGTACGCGAAGGCAAAGAGGTGTGCACGAGAAAAAACTTCCGCGCACGCAGAACGGCGGGCCCGTTCGTTCGAACGGAACCCGCCGGGAAGATTTGCCGGAGCCGGAGGATCCGAGCGGTCGACCTATTTCTTACCGGTTGGGCGGCGATAGATCTCGTAAATCGAGCCAGCGGTGAGCGACACGACGTAAAGGTTTCCATTCGGACCCGTCTGAATATCGGTGCCGATGCCAAAGCCGGTGCCGAACAGCAGCGATTCACTTTCAGTGATGTCGTACTTTGCGAAATTGTCCGCGACCCGATCCTCAAGCCTTGGATCATCCACCCCGATCTTGCGCCGGTTGCCCGTCAATTGGAGGCGGAACAGATGCCCTTCACCGAGCAGCGTCCGCGCAGCGCCCACGACGACGTCGCCGTCGTACTGCGGACCAAGTGCGCGACCCGAGATGAAGCCCAGCCCGGCCGGAGCGACTTCATATTTCCAGCTGAACTCGGGATCACTGTAGTGCGAAATCGGATCCCGATCGATGACATGAAGCTGCCCGCGGGCTTCGCCACCGGGATGCGACGGCGTGTGGATGTTCGCATAGGTACGTCCTTGCCGCATGCGGTCGAGCAAACTGGCAAGGCTCGCCGTGAAACCAGGTCGGGCGATCACATCCGCATCGGCAAGAATTCCCCGCGCGATCAGATCACCCGCTTTGAAGTCCGTCGGCGCGCCCGAGTAGAGAAAGGCCACGACGGGTCCGTTTTGGAGGTAGCCGCCGAGATGAATGTGCGCCGCAGTCGCCTGCAGAATCGGCCCCGCCGCCCAAAGCTCGTACGAAATTCGGCCGTCCGACTCGCGCGTGAGGTTCACGACGGCCCTGGCCTCCGTGATTACCGCGGGATTTTCCTCGGACCCACTCAACATGCCGCCGAATTGATCACCGCCATCAAAAACCATGAACAGACGGTCGAGCGCCTGCTCCGGTGTATCGGCAATGTTCACCGGGGACCATCGTACCTGCTGCAGACCAAAGAATGGACCGGGCGTCGTTTCAATCGCCTTGAACTCCGCGATCCGCGACAGAGGCCCCATCACCTGAACCCACCCAAGATTTGCGCCGCTTTCGACCCGGTTAAGTTCGCTGAAGCTATCGTCCCCGTTTTGGGCATCCCAGAGGCTGCCTGACTTCGGGTCGAAGGCCATGCCGAAACCGTTGCGTACTCCATATGCGAATACCTTTTGCAGATTTGCTCCCGCCACACCACCGCGCGTCGCTCCGGCGTGGAAAAACGGATTATCCGTCGGCGTGCTGCCATCGTCGTTCAACCGGAGGATGACGCCGGTGAGGTGCGCGTCATCGGGCTCGGGCCCGCCATATTGGTCATCGGGCATGTTTCCCGCTGGCCCGGGCCCATCGGGCAGGTTCTGCATCTGCCCTCTGCGGCCATTGTCCCCCATAAACACGTAGAGTTTGCCGTCGGGTCCGAAGCGTAGGACGCCGCCGTTGTGGTTGCCCCGCAGTGGCTGGTTCGCATCGGCCTGGTACGCGCGCAGGTGAATGAGATTTCGGTCGAACGTCAGCATCGCGCCGTTCCAAATATATCGATCAACCCGGTTCCCGAGCAGCGGCACATCCGCCAGAGCAGTTGAATCCACTCCGCTGGCCGATTCCGTCCAGCGCAGATAAACGTACGGTGTCGCGGGGAAATCGGGGTGCAGTGCGATTCCGAGAAGTCCACGCTCGGAGGCGGAGTTCACGGCCAGGTCGAGCACCGTCGACTGGATGACGCCGTTGACGACGTGCTGAACTTTTCCCGTCCCCTTTTCGAGAACCAGCAGATCGTTCCAGCCGAGGAACGCCATGCTGGTCGGTGTGTTCAAGCCGGATACGACGGTCCTGACCCGAAGATTGGGATCGACCATTTGCTGGGCAAAAGCCGGTAACACGGTACCAGCGAGCAGAACCATCGCGGCGCGCATGCCAGGACGCAGCGCGCTGAATAAGGGCAACGGAGTTTTCATGAGACAACTTGGGGATTTCAGTTCGATCGTGTCGAAGACCAGCGTGATCTCCGACCGGGAGGATTGCTGATCATCCCTCTCGCTCGCGGTTCCGAAACGCAGCAGCGAAACGGTAACAGGGCTGTTACGTTCAAGTGGATCGACTCAAATGACACCGTCGCGCCGTTTGCGTGCGGCGCGGATCAGTGCCACCCATGCGCATGGCAACGAAAAGCCAATTCCCTGCCGAGACGGGCGACGAAGGTGAATTTGCACGGCAGGAAGATGCGTTCCGCGCCTGGGTATCTGACGACGGCTCGACGCCCTTCGCGGCCGAATCAAATCGCTATCACCTGTACGTCTCACTGGCCTGCCCCTGGGCCCACCGCAGTCTGATTGTCCGCAACCTCAAAGGTCTGAATTCAGTGATCGGAGTAACGGTGGTCGATCCGGTACGCGACGAACACGGATGGGCGTTTCGCGAGGGCTCCGGGCACGGCGCGGATCCGATCAACGGTTTTCAGTTCCTCAGCGAAGCGTACGCCCTGTCGAGACCAGGCTATCGCGGTCGCGTAACGGTGCCCGTGCTGTGGGACAAACACTCGCGTCGCATCGTGAACAATTCGGAAGACGACCTGTGCCGGATGTTCGACGGTGTATTGGGAAAGCTCGGACACAGTGAATCGTCATTGTTTCCCCCGGCCATTGCCGCGGAACACGCGCAGCTCGCCTCGGCGATCTACGAAAATATCAACAACGGCGTTTACCGAGCCGGCTTCGCCACCCGGCAGGCTGCGTATGAACGCGCCGGTCGATCACTGTTCGCCGCGCTCGACGAGCACGAGCAGCGGCTCGCGCGCCAGAGGTTTCTGTTCGGTTCACGTCCCGTCGAGGCGGACTGGCGCATGTTCTGCACGCTGGTGCGTTTCGACGCTGTTTACCATGGGCACTTCAAGTGCAACCTGCGCCGCATCGTCGACTACGCGAATCTCCAAGGTTACCTCTGCGACCTTTATCAACAGCCGGGGATCGCTGAGACCGTGAACTTCGATCACATCACGCGGCATTACTACATGACGCACGATGAGATTAACCCGACGCGCATCGTCCCTCTCGGCCCCATCCTGGATCTTTCGCAACCGCATCGACGCGAGAAGCTCGGTGCGAATTGATTCCTCATCAAAGAAGGTCGAGCGAATTTACGGCTTCGCTCCATGATCCACGGAGTGCAGCCTGTCGCGATGAAAGTTTTCTGCTGCGCTGTCATGCTGGTTGGGCTCGCCGTCTCGACGCCCGCGGCTGAAACGGTTCGCGTTGGCGCGGACAACCCTCCTTCAGCGCGCGTCAAAACGCTGAAGATCACGATTCTTTCGACAATGCTGGCCGACGTTGCGCATGGATCGACGCTCGGTGAATGGGGTTTTTCCGCCCTGGTTGAAGCGGACGGCCATCGGATCCTTTTTGATACGGGTTCTCACACCGACGTCGTGCGTCTCAACGCCGAGTCGTTGAAAGTCGATTTGACCACGGTTCCCGACGTGGTGCTGAGTCATTCACACTGGGACCACGTCACGGGTTTCCTGCCATTAAGGGAGTTCGTAATGAGCACAGCCCCGACCGCGCTGGCCCGCACGCATGTCGGCGAAGGCATGTTCTATCCGCGAACCATTCTGGGTACGGGTCTGCCGGATAATCCCGTGCTGCTGCAGAAACCCGACTACGAGAAAAGCGGGGGGAGATTCATCGTGCACGACCGGGCCGCCGAACTCTTTCCTGGCGTTTGGGTCACGGGGCCTGTTCCGCGGAAATACCCAGAGCGCAATTGGAATTCCGCGGGCGTCCAACTGGAGACTCCGAATGGTCCAGCTGAAGACAATCTGCCGGAGGATATGTCTCTCGTGTGTGACACCGATGCCGGGTTGGTCGTGCTCACCGGGTGTGGGCATGCGGGCGTCGTGAACATCGTTGAGCATGCCCGAAACACGGTCCGGCCAGCACGCGTGCATGCCTTGATCGGAGGTTTGCATCTGTTCAACGCGAAGGATGTGACGCTGAGCTGGACCGCGGGCAAACTGCGCGAGTTCGGCGTCGACCATTTCCTCGGGGCCCACTGCACCGGCTTGGAAACCGTGTATCGCTATCGCCACGACCTCGGACTGGATCGCGCCCATGCCGTGGTGGCCGCCGTGGGTGCGACGTTCGAGCTCGGCCGCGGAATCGACGCAGGCGCGATCGCGCGCTGAGGCTTCAGGTAGGGCGAACCGTCCCGGTGAGCCGCGCCCCGTCGTAGAGCGAAATCCTTGTTCAATGATGAACTCCGTCGACCTACCCGCTGGGGCCGCTCCGGGCTCGGGGTGCTCTGCGACCAAAAATCTTCAAGCGAGTGTGATGGATGCAGACCAGCAATTCGGACACGTTGTCGCGGCGGACGTTGCCACAAGCTCAATACGTTTTCAGCCGGATATTCCGGTATTCGACTTTCATCGGCGGACCG
>JBDSPT010000421.1:0-3579 GCA_039930205.1 Opitutus sp.
ACCAAATTTCCGCCGGCTCCGTGATCGCAGTCGACCCCGCGGCTTTACGAGGCGGGTCCGGAGCCGCTGAGGTGATTCTTCAGGCGAGCGCCAGCGTCGTGGTAGTGGGCGTGCACGTCACCAGCGAAAGCGTCTGACTTACGACGCTCGACAACGCTTTCCCGGTGATCGGTCCGTGGTATGACCTCCGCCTTTCGTTTGCTTGACCACGACTAAGCCGCGCGAAGGCTGTCGTTCATAACCTGGGTTTTTTCCGGACAAATGTGTAACGAACGCGATCGAGCTTGGTTGTCGACGTTGCACCATGATGACCGACTTACGCATCTCGCTTCGCGCACTCGCCAAGTCCCGTGGCTTCGCCTTGGTGGCCATACTAACACTGGCGGTCGGAATTGGTTCAACCACCGCGATCTTCAGCGTTCTCCGCGCAATGGTGATCTCGCCCTTCTCGTACCCCGCCCAGGAGCAGTTGGCGCAGGTCTGGTCGGGGGACGGTTGGCCGTTGTCGCCGGCGGACTTTCTCGATCTGCACGAGCAGGCCACGAGCTTTGCCGCGTTTGGCGCGTACCAACCGGCATCGTTTAACATCGGACGTGAGAATGCGCAGTCGGTGAGTGCAATGGTCGGCACGCACGAGGTGTTGAAAACCTTTGGAGTGAAACCGGCTTTGGGCCGCTTCTTCGAGGCGGAGGACGATTTGGCTGGAGCTACTCCGGTCGTGATCCTCTCACACGGGCTATGGCAGCAACTCTTCGCCGGAGATCCCAGCGCGATCGGCCAAAGCGTGCGACTGAATGGCACGGATACGACGGTCGTCGGGGTGATGCCGGCGGGGTTTGAGTTCGTGAGCCCCTGGTCGCGCACGCAGGACTGCAAACTCTGGACGCCCTTGGCACTCGACGAGGCGAAAACGAAGCGCGACAGCCATTACCTGCTCGGGATCGCGCGACTCCGGGGCCAGCTCACGACGGCGACAGCCGATGCGGAAATTAAGACCATCGGCCGTAAGCTCACCGCGTTGTATCCGGACTCTAATACGCGGAAAGTATTCCTCGTCCGCTCGCTGTATCTTGAGATGACGAAAGACGTGGCCGCACAGGTTTGGCTGCTGTTTGGCGCGGTGGTGCTGGTGTTGCTCGTCGCCTGCGGCAATGTCGCGAGCATGCTGCTGGCGCGCAGTGCCCAGCGGCAGGGAGAGTTTGGAATTCGCGTGGCGTTAGGTGCGTCGAGGAGCGGGTTGATGAGGCTCGCACTGCTCGAAAGCTTCGTCCTGGCGTTCGTCGGCGCGATTCTCGGCATCGTGCTCGCCGATGGCGGAGTCGAGTTGCTGCGGATGATATCGCCGGTCAGCCCGGCGCGGAAGGCGGCGATCTCGCTCGATGGCGCGGCGCTGGGGTTTGCGCTGGGCGCGACTATGTTGACGGCGTTACTCGCGGGGGTGCCGCCCGCGTTGGCGGCCATGAGGACCTCGTTGGCGAGCGTGATGCGCAGTGACGCGCGTGGCGCGGTGGGCTCGCGATCCCGCCACCGCATGTTGCGAACGCTCATCATCGCGCAGGTCGCAATGGCGTTTGTCCTGGCCAACGGCGCAGTGCTCTTTTCCTCGGGTTACCTCCGCCTGTTGAAAGAAAATCAGCTGCTGTCGACGGACGCAGTGCTCGACTCGCAGATCTCACTCTCGGGGGTCCGCTACAAACAGGACGATGCGCGGGCGCGTTTTTGGTATGATCTGGTGCCGCGTGTCCAGGCACTGCCGGGCGTGACGCATGCGGCTGTGACCTCAAAGCTTCCGCTCGAAGGCGGCAGTAACACGAACGGCCTGGTGAACGGCGAGACGTATGATCCCACCCAGAAGCGGATCTCAGTGGAACGTTCATCCGTGACGGAAGATTATTTTTCCACGATGGGAATCAGGCTGCTGAAAGGTCGTGGACTCAAACCGGAGGACCGCGAAGGCGACATTCGAGGGGTGGTCGTAAATCAGAAGTTCGTCGATGTTGCCTGGCCGAAGAAAGACCCGTTGGGCGAAATCATTCGCGGCAACAATCCAGGCAAGCCGTGGTACACCGCCCGCGTGGTTGGCGTGGTCGAGAACGTGCGGCAGTGGGGCGCGAGCGCGGATGTTCAACCAGAGATGTACACCACGCCCGAGGGGCACTGGGGCCGGAGCATCCATCTCGTACTCAGATCGTCATTACCGGCTGCGCAATTCGTGCCCCTGCTTCGCCGTGAACTCGCGGCGATCGACGGCGAACTCGCCCTCAAGGATGTGCGCACGATGAAGGACGTGGTGGGTACGGCCACGCAGTCCGAGCGGGCGGTCGCAGGTTTGGTCAACGTGTTCATGGCGATCGCGCTGGGACTCGTCGCCGTCGGACTCTACGGCACCTTGTCGTATCACGTGCAGCAGCGCACGCGTGAGATCGGCGTTCGAGTTGCGATCGGCGCGGTCAACAGCGACATCGTCCGGCTCGTTTTTTCGCAGGGTGGGCGATGGGTGACGGTCGGCTTGGTGATCGGTTTGGGCGGCAGCATCGCTCTGTCGTCTGCTTTGAAGTCGTTGGTCTATCATATGGGCGGATTGTCGGCCCCACCGCTGGGGCTCGCGGCGACAGCGGTAGGGGTAGCTGCGATCGTGGCGTGCTGGTTGCCCGCTCGACGTGCGGCGCGGCTCGATCCGCTGGTGGCGCTGCGGTCGGATTGAGCGGGTTTCGTGCTCGCAGCCCGTTGCGACGGCGAGCTAAGCCGGATCCCTGCAGTCGGAAGTAGCCATCGCGTTGAGACGGTGGAAGCGCGGTTAGGGCGCGCCGGTCATCGGTCTCGCGACCGATGCTACAAGGATTCTCCGAACTCGACTGCATCGTTCCGGCCAAGGCTGCGCGAAAGGCCCGCGAAGATGCGAGGACGGGATTTTCAATTCATCGGAAGTTTGACTGGTTGGGTCAAGGTGACGGGCTGGGTCAACGCTACAGTATTTCGATGAGAGCTGTAGCCACGCTCGTGGGAGCGGTACGAGTGCGCAAACCGCTGCATCGAAAGCAGTGCGGCGTCAGCGACCCGCTCATGGCCCGCTCGACGGCAGGTCGCAGGCGATCACCCCAACTCAAGCCGCTTTTCCGTGGTTTTGCGGGCGTGCGGTGCCTGGACGTCTAAGCAGACGCGAGGTTCTGCGGAGCCGGACTTTTGATCACGACCTGCTGGTTCTTCACGTCGTAAATCTTCACGTAGCCCGGACTGGTCGAGGTGGGCGCCGATGCGTCCATGACCATGCCGGTGATGACCTCTGTTCCTTCCGAACCTTGCGCAGTGACGGATACCCGGCGAGCTGAGCGCGAAACTGACGGCGGCGCCTCTGGCAGTGGTGCCGGATCTGACGAGTGGGCGCTGAGTGGATCAATCGTCACGCGATCGATTACGGCTCACGGGGACCAGAAATAATACAGAAGGCACGTCGCAGACGTTTTTCATAAATTTTTCCGAGGTCCTATGACGGCGGTGAGCGAATCTGCCCATGCTCGGTCCAGCGCTGAAATGGATTTGTCGCTGCTTCGCTTTGTTCGAGAGGGGATCACCTGACTG
>JBDSPT010000422.1:0-9679 GCA_039930205.1 Opitutus sp.
CAACGGACGAAACAGAACCTCGGGCAACACGCGGTCACACGCGCAGATGAATCGGTAGCCCCAACTCGGACCGGGATTGCGTGGAGCGGTCGTGCTCAAAGCCATTGCAGTTCGAGCCGGACTCCGGGACGCACTGCGCAATCGATCGTTTGACGGGCCCTCAAGGCATCGAAGAACTCGGGCAGCGTGTATTCAGATACCGGTGTCGGCTCGGACACAGACCGGAGGCGAACCCGGGCGAGCGCGCCTGTCGATCGATCGTTGAGAGCAAGGGCAAAGGCGAACGAGCGCGCGCTGGCGATGTTCTGGTCCAGCAACCAGGTTCCTCGTTCTTCGCCGCCGCACAACAGAACTCGAGGAGCAGGGGAAAGCAGCGCAGTCTCGAGTGCATGGGCCACGAGGTGCGCACGGCCCGTCAGCGGAAAAAATTCTCCGACGGCGTGCTGCCGCCCAATCAGTGCCTGCTGGACCGCACTGGGGTGAATCGAAGTCTGAAAAAGCGTCGGACTTGCCGAGGGAAAACTGTCGAGATAACCTTCGAGCGCCCGGCTTTCCGCGTAGGCTGAGGCGTAGACCACGGAGTCCTGCGCCTGGGGTGACATGTCGTCGAGCGCAGCGCCGACGAGCAGGCCGAGCTGGGTCATGCGGCGAGTGGCGCCGCGGGGGAAACGCTCTTTCAGCCGTTCACGCGTCCCGGCGAGATCCTCTCCAGGAACGTCGGTGACACTGATCGCCGTGATGAATCGCTCAATCATGCGACAACAGAAACGCCGCATGTGCCCCGCCGAACGCATTGCTCGCGCACACCACGCCGTCCGTTTGCTCAAGCGAAACGGGCGCGAGCGCGACACTGGGCGAAAACACGGGCTCAGCGGAGCCGATCGTGCCAGGCGCGCGCTGTTCGAGAATCGCGGCGCACGCCAGGGCCAGCTCCACGAGGCCACAGCTGCCGAGCGTGTGTCCGAGGCTCCCTTTCCAACCGACGAGCGGTGATCCGGGGAACGCCTCGGCCAGCGCGGCGCTCTCCAATTTACCGGCTTCGAGCGTGCCGGTGCCGTGACCCTTCAACCAAACCCGTCGGCTTCCGACGGTCTCTTTCAGCGGCGCGAGGCACGCGGCGAATCCCGCTCCGTCCGCCCGGTTCGCCGTGAAGTGGTGCATCTCATTGTAGAGACTTTGACCGCTGATTGAAAACTCGCCGCCCTCGCGCGCCAGAACTGCGTACGCGGCACCGTCGCCGAGCCCAATCGAGCCCGTCGGCCGATCCGCGTACGGTGCCGGGAAACCAGCATTGAGGATTTTCAGTGCATTGAATCCCCCGGCCACGAATGGGCTGATAAAATCGAACGAGAAAACCAGCGCGCGATCAGCCAGGCCGGCATTGAGGGCACGCGTTGCCATCAACAGCCCGAGGTGCGCTGAAACACACGCGTGAGAAACGGTCGAGACGTTCGGGCCCCAGCCCAGCTGTTCTGAGAGCCACTCGACGCATTTGTGCGGTGTGCCGAAGGCCAGGTGAGAGGTGTCACCTTGGCGGCGAAACGCGTAGAGACTCCCGACTCCGAAGTTGCTGCTGGTAACATAGACCGGGCAACGCGGAGAACCCCAGCCTTCGTCAACGAGCTCGGCGGCAAGTGCCTGGACGTGGGGGAGCCAGTTGGGAGGCGACGTTTCGTCAAGCCCACGGGAACGCGCGAGCGCGAGCGGCGCGAGTTCACCGCCGTCACGAGCGAGCACGTTGCCTAACGCGAGTGCGCGCTCACCGCGGAGCAATGCCGCGTGAGTCTCGGCGGCGTTGCCCAGAGCTGTGATACAGCCGGTGGCCGTGAGGCGAACGGAAGGCAGAGGAACCATGTCACGCGAGAACAGCCGTGCCGTTCACGAGGCGAGCCGAGCGGGATCAGCGCGAGCGCGGATGTATTCAGCGAGGTGTGCCACGCTGGCGAGTGCCTGACGCGATTCTTCGCTGCTCGAGATTTTGATGCCAAATTCCTTCTCCAGAGTGACGACCAATTCGAGGGCGTCGATCGAGTCGAGGTTTAGGCCGGATCCGATGAGCGGTTCGTCATCGGCGAGCTCGGAGGGTTTTACGTCCTCCAGCTTAAGCGTGGTAACGATCAATTGCTTGAGGCGGGGAATGAGGGGATCGGACATGCGATGGGTTCTAACCAACTAGACGAAATGCTGACAGCGGCAAGTCACGCGCAAACTTCTTTGTGCGCCTGAGATTATACAGACTCCCAACGACGCAGGATGTGGCAAACATTGCTGCCACCGAAACCGCTGGTGTTGTTCAGAACTACGTTGGGCTTGGAATCCACCGACGCTCGAGGGAGATCAAGGCCGTCGCACGCCGGATCGGGCGTCACGAGGTTCACATTGCCGGGCACGAAACCCTCGCGCAAAGCGACTGCACAAAACGCCGCCTCCATGACACCGGCCATGGAAAGAGGATGGCCGGTGAGACCCTTCGTACTGCTGACGAGCGGACGTGCGCCGACGTTCGTAAACGTTGATCTTAAAGCGATCGCTTCGGAGCGATCTCCAGCGAGGGTCGATGTCGCGTGGGCGGAGATGTAATCGATGTCCTTGGGTGTGAGATTCGCATCGGCCAGACAGCGACGCATCGCGTCCGACAGACCGATTCCTTCAGGATGCGAGATCGCGACGTTGTAGCCGTCGGACGCCTGTCCCCAACCGGCCAGTTCAGCGTACACCTTCGCGCCTCGTTGGCGGGCGGTCTCCGCTTCTTCGAGGATCAGACACGTCGCACCGCCGGAGACAATGAAACCGTTACGATCTTCGTCAAAGGGTCGTGACGCGAGAGCGGGATCTGGATTCGTCGACAGCGCCCGCATCGCGGCAAATCCGAGCACCGATTCCGCATTCAAATCTTCGGCTCCGACGACCATCATCCGCGTTTGCCGGCCCAGCCGAATGTCATCCAAAGCGCAACCGAGTGCATGACTGGAGGAGGCGCATGCGGCGACGAACCCGCTGACGGCACCGCGAATTCCGTAGCGCGCGGCGAGATTGAAGTTGAGCGTTCCGGCAATCGAGGAAACGACGCCCATCGGATTACCCCGTTCACCGCGAGAGAGATGAAGCTGGTTAATCTGATGATGGATCATGAAGACCGATCCCGCCGAGGCACAGTAGAGACCCGTGTTCCCATCCGTGAGATCGTCGCGTCCGAGACCGGCATCGGCCAGCGCCTGTTCAGTGGCGCACAGCGCGTACAAGCCGTGGGGCGAGAGACTCCGCAACGCTTCACGGGGAAAGTCGTATTGCGAGGGATATTTCCAGTCTCGCCAGCTCGCGGACTCGACCACGAAGCCCTTGACCGTGCCGGCCACTTTGATGGGAAGAGTGGGATTGTTGAGGTATTCGACGCGCTCGATTCCGGAACGAAGCTCACGCAGTGCCGCCGTCACCGTGGGCCGGTCGTTGCCGATACTGGTGATGAATCCGAGACCTGTAACAACCGCACGGCGACTCATGCGCTCGGGCTGATGGACCCGGGAGCGAGCTTCTCGCGGATAAACGCACGTAGATCACCGACGGTGCGCACGCGGAGAATCTCTTCGTTGGTGATGCGAACGTGAAAGAGGTCCTCGAGGAAGAAAACCATTTCCGTGATCGCGATAGAATCGAAGCCCAGATCCTCAATCAGACGATTGGCGTCGGGGAGGGTGGGATCGCCTCGATGAGTCCGGGGCATGTGGTCGATGACAACCGCAACGACCACATTGTCGGCGTCCTCGGGTGCTCTCGCCGCCTGAAAACGAGAAAATGCCTGTTGAACTGGCTCCGGGAAATGCTCCAGCAGAGTACGGGCTGACATCGGCGCCGCAGAGGTGGTAAGGGGGGGGCGAGGTTGCTCCATGATGATCGGGCGCGAGAACAACTAGGCCGCGACCGTGCGTGGTTCGAGGGCCGCCGGCGCGGGCGCGGGCGCGAACCAAGTTCGCCAACCCTCCCCGAGTTCAAGTTTCCCCCACAGCAACAGAAGCCCGAGGACCCTCAACGGCAGCCGGTTGTTAAATTCGTAGCTGATGAATCCGAAGTAGCGCCGATCGTTCTGGCGTCCCCACACGCCGCGTTGATGCCGGGAGCGCGCCATCGCGCTGAACCGGCGATTGTAGCATGCCATGAGCCGGAACGGCCATTTGGACCTGGGGTGAGCAAACGGCGGCGTCTCCAACATCCAGTTACCGTGTTTGAACGGCTGGCTCACAATGCCGAGGTAGTACAGGCCGAGATCGAGGCGAAACGAAAGCGTCATCAGCTCGAAATCACCCATGTAGTAGTACTTGTCGCGATACAGTGCGTCGAACCACCGCTGATAGCTGAGTCGGAAGTTCGCATTATGTTTTGCCACCCGCCCGGCGACCGGCTTCCCCCGGAAACCGGCGTCAATGAGTGCAACAGCGGCGCTCGTGGTAAAAGAAATCCAATCCAGGCCCGGCGAATAGAACGGATCGAGAAATCCAGCGGCATCGCCAACGAGGACGGCACCATCGGTCGCTACGGTGTCGATCGAATAGGCCAGATTGCGACGGAAGTGAACGTCGCCTTCGTGCCAGGTTGCATTCGCCAGTAACTCGCGCGCGAACGGATGCGTGTTCAACATCGAGCGGAGGCGCTCGGCGAGATTCGTTCCAGGCGGCAGCTCGATAATTCGCTGATCGTAAACCACGCCTACGCTCACGTCGCCGCCCTTGAGCGGGATGAACCAGGCCCACCAGCCGTATCCTGTGATATGATTCGTTGCCGTGGAGCGAAGCCCTTTGACGCGATTGGACCAGGACGGGTACGTCGTGCTGAAGCCGCGATCATCCAGCGAGCGAACACCCGACCAGCGCGTCCAACACGTCGCTGTCGGATGCGCAGCGTTCGGCGTCAGCCAGCCTTCCTGGCGAGCGAGCAAAGTTGCGACGCCCGATGCGTCAACCACCCAACGAGCCGTCGCCGATTGCTGCGAACCATCCGTGGCGTCCCATTCGACGGTTTGTGCACCACCTTCAACCAGCGTGACTTTGCGGACCCGTACCTGGCGGTTGAGCACAGCACCGTCGGTTACTGCATTGGACAGGACGTGTTCATCGAGAACCGCCCGATCAACTTGATAGCCGGGCAAACGAACGTTGTAGCGCGGACCGGTTTCGCTGCATTGGTCGAGGGCGCGAGCCTGATCATTTGCGAACCAAAAGCGCATGCCCTGCTTCGGAATGTGTTTCTCGAGGAGATGATCCGTGAGGCCGAGCACTCGCCCGAGAAAGTAAGCGCTGATCTCTACCGTAGATTCCCCTACGCGTCGTTTCAGTTGTTCGGTGCGCTCCAGGATGAGAACGCGGAGCGTCGGATTACGGCGAAGGAGCAGGCAAGCGGTCGCTGAGCCCGATAGCGCACCGCCAACGATGATTACGTCCCAATGTGCAGGTGCGGAGTCTTCCATGGCAGCGGTGTCATCAAACGTTCGTGGACACTTCCAGCAATGGCAAATGTTCAGAAATGAACGTGCGCAGGGTGCTTCTCGGGGTAACCAGCCGCATAGCAAGGTGTATCAATTTCCTCTCCCCATGACGATCGCAGGCGTCGCGTTTTCGGTTGCAACCCTGGTTTTCGGCGTGTCCTCGACCGACTCAGGCATGACTAATTCTGACGTCATCAGGATGAAGGAGGCGGATTTGTCGGAGCAGACCATCCTCATGGCGATTTCGAAGGTGCCCTCCGATTTCGCCACGGATGCGGACGCGCTCATCGCTCTTAAAAAAGCGGGCTTTCCCGAGGTCGTGATTCAGCAAATGGTCGCCCTCCCGCGCGGATCCAGACGGTCCTCCGAGTCCAAGCAGCCGTAAGTCAGAGCCGCATCCTCTCCCATGGAGATTTGGCCCAGCTTCCTCGACCAAGACTTCTCTTCGATTGCGCCGCCACTCCACTCGTCGGGATTACCGCGGGCAAAGAGTACTTCACCCGCAGTACCATCCATGTGGAGGACGGTGAGTATGTGGGAACCAATTACGCGCGCGGTGGCGTAGTCCCCATCAGCACCGCAGTGAAAGTGGACTCGATTCGGGCTAACTCAATCTCGCTGCATCGCGTCGATACGGGCGACAAGATCGAGCTCAAGAACGTCGAGAAATACGCCATGAACGTCGCGAAGGCACTGGGGCGTCTGCTGCTCGCGTCGGAGCAGACGCCGCTTGATCGTCTTCCTCCGGATCTCGCGACGTCGATCAAGAAGGGCGAGATGCCGAAAGGCATGACGAAGGAACAGGTGTTGATGGCGCGCGGCTATCCGCCGGCGCACGAAACGCCGTCCACGGAGTCGGATAGCTGGGTTTTTTGGCGCAGCCGCTTCGTGAAGCCCACGATGGTGTTCAGCAACGGACGGCGGATCGAAGGACGAGGGATAAACTGACACGCGTCGCGCGTTTGAGGGTGTTGTGGCGTGTATCGTGCGACGAGCGACTCGTCCGTACACCAACCTGTCGTTGCGAGTGCCCCGACGTGTCGGGCCGTGGCAATCCTGCTGAAATTTCGGATGGACGGCCGCGTCACTTCGCTCCTCGCCGTGACACGATGAGTCCATGGTCCATCCACCTCGGCACGGACACGCCGATCGATGCCGGTAACCTCGACTGGCGTGAACTGCAGAGAGTGCAGCTCAAGGATTATTCGTTGCGGTCCGCTAAGCCGGGCGCGCCAACGAATGTCGTTCATTACGAGAAGCGCAGCGACAAAGCCATCCATCCAGGCAGTTACGGAATGATTCCCCAAGTCGCTGAACCGCTTCGCGGGATCTCGTCTCGTAACTAAAAAACTGGGGCGGCCAACGGGACTCGAACCCGCGACCCCAAGATTCACAATCTTGTGCTCTAACCAACTGAGCTATGACCGCCGTAAAGTGAGGAACGCGGAAGTTCACGAGGCACGTTCAGCCTGTCAACCTTGCTTTATTCCACGCGTGAGCCGCAACCGCCACGTAAAGATTCATTCTGCGGCTTAGCCGACCGCTCTTGTTAGTGTAGCCGCTCTCGTGAGAGCGTGAATCTCTGAACTTGGCGACATGCCAGTCCACGCCATGACGAGCTCGGCTAGAAGATGGCTGGATCTGCTCGAGCCGAGATCCATCGGCTTCCCGCCGTTCGATCGGAATGATCCAAATTGAAAAGCCGATGGGGCGGTACCCACCGGCTTCTGCCGCGCCATTCAAGAATGCCTCCCGCCGACCAGAGGCCGGGAGGGGCGCCTCTCAAGGAATCGTGACCTTCACGATTTCACCTAATCCAATCGGAGGGGGTCCGAATCCGATGTTGGAAACGTAAAGATTCCCATCCGGACCAAACGTCATAGCTGTTGGGAGAAACAGCCCGGTCGCGATTTCCACCACCTTGCCGGAATGCTCGATACGTGAGATTTTGCCAGTGAAGGGGGTAGGGAAGAGATTTCCCTCGCCGGTGGTGTTTTCGAGCACGTAGAGCCGGTGCTGACCATCAAAAGCCAGTCCGACGACGGTGGTAAAGCCGGTCGCATAAACTTTCACCTGACCGCTCGGCGTGATCTTCAGGATCTTGGACGAGCCTTCGACAATCGGGAACGTCCGCAGATTGCCGACGTAGAAATTTCCATCGTAAGCGACCGCGGTGGGGACGGAATGGCCTTGGGATGCCGAGATGTCCGCCACGCGGTTGATTTTCCCGCTGACTGGATCGATCACCACAAGTTCACCATGGTTAGGTTCCACTGCGTACAAGGCACCTCGGACCGCAATCATACTATACCAAGTGCCATCCGGTTCAAAGTCCTCGTCCTCGTTTACGGCGGTTGGATGGGATTTCTGAAAATCCGATAGATTGGCGATAAACGTAGTGCTGCCGTCGGGGTTGACCCGAAGCACGCCATTATTGGTGCCCACCAGTCCATGCGACGCTCCCGCCACAGCGAGAATCGCATAGAGCGTATGACCCACAAACGCCACATCGGCCACGCCACTCACCAGCTTGTCGGACTCGTCAGAGGTTTGGCTCGATGGCAAGCCGTCGACCACCGTCGTGATCGTACCGTTCGGGGTGATCTTCGAAATCCGCGCCGTATAGCCCCCTGTATACGGGCCGATGTGAGGAACGACCTGCACCGCCTGACCCGCGGATGAGATATCGCCGCCGGCGCCGCCTTCCGCGACGTAAAGATTGCCGTCCGGGCCAAACTTCAGGCCTCTGGGATTGTTCAAGCCGTGCGCAAACGGCGAAACATTGGGCGAGGTTTGCGCGATCGCCGTGCCAGCCAGACCGAGAATGAGCAACAGACGGGAGAGTTTGGCTGCCGTGGAGCGACGTACGCCAAGCGCGAAAACGCCCAGCGGGAGGGTTCCAACCGCGTCAGGCTGGAGCGAGGTTAACAGGGCAAACAGTTTCATGATTAGTAGTGGCGCGACGGCCTGGTTTCATGGACGGGATGGACGCGGAACATGGCAACGAACCAGTCCCGCCCATTCATCCCTAACGTGTTTCCGCTCGAAGGTTACAGCGCGTGCATGATTTTCATCACCATCGTTTCCAAAACTTTCGCGTCCTCCTCCGGTTGTGACGTGCCAATGCGAGTGAAAAGCGCGGAGCGCCGGAGGTCGCGAGCACCGTTTAGCTCTCGCCTCATACGGCAGGGCAGCGCGGTAGAAACAATATGTTTTCGGTAAGCGCCGGCTTGGCTTCCTTGCGGCCCGCCAGACCCGCAAACCCAGAGTTCCCGGTTGATGAGTAGGGGTGAACCCTAACGCAACCGCTCGGTGCGAACAAAGCGCCGTTCACCCAGACTAAGGCCTCGCAGTCCCAAATGAGTCGCGACCCAGGCGACGTTCATTCCATTCCCCAATTTAAAATCATCACTCCATGAAAAGAAATCCATTCCGCGCCACTCGCACCGCCCGCCGTGGCGCAGCAGCCCTGGTCGCAGTCCTAACGCTTCAAGCGCTCTCAAGCCAGGCCGTGGCCAATCTCATTCCCATCAACATTGTACCCTCTTCTGGAAACGGCTTGGGCACGGTAAACTCGGTTGTGACGTTTCAGAACACGGGAACAGAAGTCGGAGCGATCGGCCTCGCGGCGGGGGGTGCTGTCACCTTGGGTTCGACGGTGGCATACGGGATCGAGAATGGGTTTCCCAACGGAGGCGGAACCACGAATGAACAGACTGGGTCCGGCAACAACGTCTATACGACGGCAAGCCTCGGGATCCTCGCCTCAGGTTCGAATACATTTGCGAACCTCGTCCTCATTTTTAACGGCAACGAAGGCGGAAACCCTTCCGATCAGGCAATCACCTTGACGAATCTGTCGTTGAATCTGTTCAACACAACCACGGGCAATTTACTCGGCAGTTTTTCTACGATCGACCCGTTTAGTGTCATGTCTTTTCCCGGCGTGGGAAATGCCGGCTTCGGCTTCCAACTTGATGCCGCGCAAGCCGCGCAAGCCAATGCGATCCTGTTGGCCAATCCTAATCTTACCATCGGAGCGGCAGCACGGGCCACAGGTGCAAATGCTGGTTTTGAGACGATATCTATCTCCCGCATCAACACCACTGCCACCGTGCCCGACGAATCATCGACGGTATTGTTACTCGGAAGCGGGCTGCTAGGCATGGCGCTGCTTCGCGGGCGGCGCGCATTTTTGAAATC
>JBDSPT010000423.1:0-4002 GCA_039930205.1 Opitutus sp.
GGATCGTTGGCCGCATCGATGATGTGCTCAACGTGTCAGGTCACCGTATCGGAACCGCCGAAGTGGAGAGCGCTCTTGTGTCTCACCCGTCGGTGGCGGAAGCGGCGGCGGTTGGACGCCCTGACGAGCTCAAGGGTCATGCGCTTGTGGTGTTCGTTACTCTGAAAGCCGGCAAGGAAGCCAGTGAGGCGTTGAAAGAGGAGCTGCGCGCGCATGTCGGCAAAGAGATCGGTTCGCTCGCGAAGCCGGACACCGTTCGATTCGCGGCAGCGCTGCCAAAAACTCGCAGCGGAAAAATCATGCGGCGGATTCTCAAGGAGATCGCCGCAGGCGGAACGATCAAAGGAGACACGACTACGCTCGAAGATTTCAGCGTCGTCGCGAGTCTGCAGAGCGAAGAGTAAATGCCTGCGTTACGATGGGGCAGTGTCGCGTCGCTGCGGCACTGTTCTCAGCTCAAGGACTGAGAACCGGTTCGTCCGTCGACTTGGCGGAGCTGTCTGTCATTCTGTGTCTTAAGTATCAGGTTGGATCAGAATGAGGTTGAATCGCGTGCATATTGTAATGCGATTGCGATATGGGCAACCGCTTGAATCCTTCGACCGCGAGCTCAACGGGTTTCACGTTCGTCGAACTCATCATCAGCTTAACGATCGCCACCGCACTCTCGGCGATGATTTTAAGTGCGGCGACACGCTCGACCCAGCGGAGCCGAATCCTGCGAGCTCAAGCCGAACTTGGAGCAATCGCGGGAGCGCTCGAGTCCTACCGCCGAACTTTTGGCGATTACCCGCAGACCGCGAGGGGTGATGTGCTGGTCCAGTCCTTGATAGGCCGTCTGGGTCCGTTGGGAGCCGCGGTTGAGGCCCGTTCATTTCTGGACGTCGGAGCTCTTGCCATGATGGGTGATCGAGATCCTGAGGTGGACTCGACCGCTGAGTGCCGCGACCCCTGGGACCGCGCCTATATTTACGCCTACAAATCGGAGACGCCTTGGACGCAGGCGGCGTTTGTATTGTATTCAAAAGGTCCCGACGGCACGCACGTTGCATTATTAACGGGCGGACGAGTCGACGAAGTTTCCGCGGAGAATTTGGATAATGTGTATCTCAACCCATGACTGCGGACTTAATCAAGGGGCACGATGATCTTGGGACCGGCCGGTCGGCCGGATTCACGGTCATCGAGCTGCTCACGGTCGTGGCTATTGTCGGCGTGCTCCTCGCCATCCTGATCCCCAGCATGAGTTCTGCGCGTGTCGCAGCGAAGAAAGCCGAAACTCGGGTCAGGTTCAACCAATGGGTGATGGCGATTCAGTCATTTCGGGCTGAGTACGGCTTCTATCCGGTGTTTGATGCATCGAACACCGTCAACGGAGGCGCTGATGCGACCGATCATTTATTTCACGACGTACTGGCTGGGAGGAAGCGAGGTGGTTCGTCGCTCACGGCCGGAAGCGCCGCAGCCATCCAAAACAAGCGCCTCATTTCGTTTCACGCGTTCACTGAATCTGAGTTGGTCGAGCGGAATTCGAGTCCGCCTGATTTGCTGTGCGATGCGTTCGGCTCAACGGACATCGCCGTGCTGATCGATCGAAATTTGGACGGCATCATCAATCTGGCGGAAATCCCGGACGGGCTCCCAGAAGTGAACGGCGTACGACCCGGCGTGGTGGATTTTCCTTCGACTGGGATTCGCGCGAGTGTCGCCTTTTACAGTTTGGCTCCTGGCAGTTCAGCGGAAGTGCCTCACTTCATCTGCAGTTGGAAATGACTGATGAACGGCGTGGCTGACGTACTCAGGTCGAGCTGGCTGTCGCGACGCAGCCCGGCCTTTACGCTGGTTGAATTGCTCATCGTGCTCGCGCTCGTCGGCGGAATCTCCGGGTTGCTTTTGGGCGGGCTGGGTGAGGGCAGTGGCGCCGCATCTCTCCGTTCGAATCGAGCGACCTTGGCCTCGCAGATTTTGGTCGCAAGGACACAGGCCATCGCCTCAGGCAAATCGACCCGTCTACTCATTAACCTTGATGCAGTCAGTCCGCGGAGTCCGTCGCGCTTTCTTCGATACATTGTCGTGCAGGCGCAGAGTGCTTCGGGATGGCGAACAGTTTCAGAGGCCATGTTGTCGGAGGGGGTGTATCTGGTGCCTGGGGATTTTGCCCTCCCGAGTGGATTGTTTGCACAATCTGTCGATGCCTGGATCCGGGTCGATGGTGCGACCTCGCTCCGCTCGTCCGCGTTACGAGCGACGCAAATCACGACTGAGGCGATCGAATCCGCCACGGCGGAGAAGTGGGTGAGCGTCTCGTTCAGTGGTTCGGGCACGACCGCCCAGGCTGGTGATTTGATTTTGACACTGGGGCGAAATCGCTCGCCGACGTCGTACACGCCCGGTCAGGCGCCGGCGGAGCTGATCAGCCGGGATCAGGTGTGTGGGGTAACGCTCAGTTCGTACGGCATTGCGGTGCTGATTGGGAACCGAGCAAGTTTCTGAACGAAAGCCATCAAATGCGGCGCGGGTTTTCACTTGTTGAGGTCGTGATCGCAGTGGGAATTGTCGCTGGATCGATTGTCCTCGTTCTGTCGCTCTTGCCCTCGCTAATGCGAGAATCCGCCGAGACGGCCGATCTCTACGTCGCACAGCGTCTTATTACGCCCATCCGTCTGGCTCTGGAGGGGCAAGCCCGGTCACGGGGCTTTGGGCCGTTCGCTGGATCAGTTCCGGAAATGAGCTCCCCCTTAGTCAATGGTTGGACCCTCGTCGGAACGGCGGATGGGATCCAACTTGCGACGCCCGGTAGTGGTACCATACCGCCGAGCGAGCAACATTTCCTGGTCGAAGTCTGGCGGTTCCCGGAAGGTCCCCTTCGGTTCGATGCGAATGCGACGAACCTGGCCGTCCACGTAAGGATCTCGTGGCCGTATCACATTCGCGGAGTCGACGCCGCCTCAGCACGGGGGGCGCGCGATCAGTTCACTTTCAACCTTGCTCTCGATCGATGAAGCCCGTGGAGGGGAGCACGGGAGCCGTCACGCTGGTCGAGCTGCTGGTGGCGTTGACGATCACAGCGGGACTAGCCGCGTTGCTCCTCAGCGTTACGAGTTCAACCGTGGGCTCATGGCGTCGAGCGCACGAGGCGTTCACCACGGACGTTGAGGCAAAACTCGCTCTTGATCACGTCGAACGCGATTTTCAGTCCTTGGTGTTTCGGCCGACCGGCGGGACTTGGATGGCGGTTGACGTCACTAACGCGGCCAGCGGGCTGAGTACGCATGGTTGGCGGGTGACAGGGACGATCAAGCCGGCCACGGCAGAGAGTTTATTGCTCATTCCGCCAGAGGTAAACGGTGTCGAACCGAAAATCGGTGACGCTCGCTTCGGGCTTTCCGGTGTCTGGTGGCGGTTCATCGCGAGCAATATTGAAACGAAGGGCTCGGGTATTCCCGGGGGTAGTCAACCGGTCGCAATGTCCTACCAGATCGCCCGCCGACCAGTGAGCGGTCCGATCTCAGCAACCAACCCTGCAGACGTCCGATATACACTATTTCGATCCACGGTTGCGGCGGACGTCACATTCTCGGTGGGTTTCGACGTCACGGCGTCGGGATTCGGGAGTTCGTCCAGTGCCTCATCGGGGGCGCGGTCGGCTCGCAGTTTGACGAACCCGAACATCGCCGACGCCCTGGCCTCGAATGTCGTGGATTTCGGAGTTTGGCTATACGCGCGAAACAGCGGTGGAACATTGCAGCGCTTGTTTCCGGCAAGCCCGTCGGACGTGAGTCACACCGCGACGCAGCGTTCCGAATTCCCCGATGTTGCCGACATCATGATCCGAGTTCTGACGCCTGAGGGCGCAGACCTCGTGGCCGCGATGGAAGCGGGTTCGGGAGCTTTCTCGGGACCGACCGGGCTGACTGCGGCGGAATGGTGGTGGTCGGTTGTTCAGTCACATTCCCGTGTGTATGTGCGCCGGGTTGCGTGGAGGGGCGGTCAATCCACGTG